>NZ_JAYGIC010000062.1:0-13415 GCF_034931105.1 Synechococcus sp. CCY9201
GGCGGGATCAACACTGTGAACCAGCACGGGCTCACCGGATCGCGGCGCGTTGGGCACGGAACTCAATGCTTCTGGACTGGAAACCAAGGAACTCTCCGGGTGTCTGGTGCCTTGGCTTCTCCGTTCTGTAGCCAATGCAGCCGAAGAAATCTAACGGGCGGCAGCATGGGGCCTGCCGATGCACCGTTCGCCGATGGGCCTGCCCGCCGCCAAGCCCAGCGCTGCCCAGCGGGACTGGGCCCGGCAGCGGGTGGAGACCGCCCTGCAGCGCATCGCCCCCCAGATGGCGGCCCGCACGGCTGGGGTGCGTCCCCGCCTCGAACGGGTGCTGGAGGCCTTTGCGGCGGAAGGACTGGGGGTGCAGCACTTCGCCTCGGTGAGCGGCTATGGCCACGGTGATCTGGGCCGGGAGGTTCTGGATCGGGTCTTCGCCAGGGTGCTGCAGGCGGAGGCGGCCGCGGTGCGGCTGCAGTTCGTGAGCGGCACCCACGCCATCGCCGCGGCCCTGTTCGGCGTGCTGCGCCCTGGTGATCGACTGCTGGCCCTCACCGGCCGCCCCTACGACACCCTCGAGGAGGTGATCGGCATCCGAGGCAGCGGCCAGGGATCGCTGGCCGAGTTCGGCATCACCTACGACGAACTCGCCCTCACCCCGGATGGACGGGTGGACACCGATCGGCTGGCGAAGGCCCTGGCCCTGCCCACCCGCATGGTGCTGATCCAGCGCAGCTGCGGCTACAGCTGGCGGCCTTCGCTGGACGTGGCGGAGATCGGCCGGCTCTGCGAACGGGTCAAGGCCCTCCAGAGCGGCGTGGTGTGCTTCGTGGACAACTGCTACGGCGAGCTGGTGCAGGAGCAGGAGCCAACGGCGGTGGGAGCCGATCTGATCGCCGGCTCCCTGATCAAGAACCTGGGCGGCACCATCGCCCCCAGCGGCGGCTACGTGGCCGGCCGCGCCGATCTGGTGGAGCAGGCCTGCTGCCGCCTCACAGCGCCGGGCATCGGCAGCGAGGGCGGCAGCGGCTTCGACCTGCACCGTCTGCTCTTCCAGGGCCTGTTCCTGGCCCCGCAGATGGTGGGCGAGGCGCTGATCGGCGCCGATCTGGTGGCCACCGTGTTCGCCGAACTGGGCTATGCCACCAACCCCGGCCCCGGAGCCAGCCGCAGCGACATCATTCAGGCGGTGCGGCTGGGGAATCCCGATCGGCTGCGGCAGATCTGCCGCGCTTTCCAGGCCGCCTCGCCGGTGGGGGCCTATCTCGATCCGGTGCCGGCGCCGATGCCCGGCTATGCCAGCGAGCTGGTGATGGCCGGCGGCACCTTCATCGACGGCAGCACCAGCGAGTTTTCCGCCGATGCGCCCCTGCGGGAGCCCTACGTGCTGTACACCCAGGGCGGCACCCACCACGCCCACGTGGCCATCGCCCTGGAGCGGGCCCTGGCGGCCCTGAAGGCGAACGACCTGATTCCCGAGTAACCAACCGGCGCCAGCAACCGGCGGGCGCTGCCCTCCTCCAGACTGAGCCTGCACAGCCCCGCCTCCGGCCATGGCACTCCACTTCCCCGACGACTGCCGCTACGCCGACAGCCACGAATACGTGCGCGGCGAAGGCGACCAGCTGCGGCTTGGACTGAGCGCCTTCGCCATCGACCAACTCGGCGACATCGTCTTCGTGGAGCTGCCCGAGGTGGGGGCATCCCTGAAGCGGGGCGAGAGCTTCGGCAGCGTCGAATCGGTCAAGGCGGTGGAAGATCTGATGGCGCCGATCAGCGGTGTGGTGGAGGCGCGCAACGAGGCAGTGCTGGCCAGCCCGGAGGAACTGCAGAACGATCCTTACGGAGAGGGCTGGCTGCTGGTGGTGCGTCCCTCCGATCGCGGTGAGCTGGACGCCCTGCTGGAAGCCCCCAGCTACCGGGCCAAGGTGGAAGGCGCCTGAGCCTGCAAGGGAGCTGGCGAGCCTCCCTAGGATCCCGCCCGACCTTGGGCGCAGCTGCGGTGAGCACGGACTTCCTGGAGCGTCATCTCGGTCCGGGGCCCTGGGAGCAACAGCGCATGCTCGAGGAGCTCGGCCTGCCGAGCCTGGACGCGCTGACGGCCTCCGTGGTGCCGGCCGACATCCTGCTGCCGGAGGCGGAGGCCTCCGAAGGCCTGCCAACCGGCTGCGGCGAAGCCGAGGCCCTGAAGGAGTTGGCAGCGATCGCCGCGGCCAATCAGATGCATCGCAGCCTGATCGGCCTGGGGTATCACGGCACGGCCACGCCGGCTCTGATCCAGCGTCACGTGCTGGAGAACCCCTGCTGGTACACCGCCTACACCCCGTATCAAGCGGAGATCGCCCAGGGCCGCCTCGAAGCCCTGCTCAACTTCCAGACCCTGGTGAGCGAGCTCACCGGGCTACCGATCGCCAACGCCTCGCTACTGGATGAGGCCACCGCCGCCGCCGAGGCGATGGCCCTGGCGCTGGCGGTCTGCAAGCGACCGGAGGCCCACCGCTTCCTGGTGGACCGGGCCGTGCTGCCCCAGACCCTGGCGGTGCTGCAGACGCGGGCCGAACCGCTCGGCATCCGCCTGGAGCTGATCGACGCGGCAGGCTGGCGGGGTGACGGGTCATCAGCGCTCGCAGCTGATCTCTTCTCGGCCGATCTCTTCGCAGCCGATGTCTTCGGCCTGGTGCTGCAGCTGCCCGGCAGCGACGGCCGCCTCTGGGACCCCACGGCCCTGCTGGCCGCCGCCCAGGCGGCGGGGGTGATCAGCACCGTGGCGATCGATCCGCTGGCCCAGGTGCTGCTGAAGCCGGTCGGCGACCTGGGGGCGGACATCGCCGTGGGCAGCCTGCAGCGCTTCGGTGTTCCGATGATGGGCGGCGGCCCCCACGCCGCTTTCTTCGCCACCCGCGACGCCTACAAACGCCAGATTCCCGGCCGGTTGGTGGGACAGTCGCTCGATGCGGAGGGCCGGCCGGCCCTGCGGCTGGCGCTGCAGACCCGTGAGCAGCACATCCGCCGCGACAAGGCCACCAGCAACATCTGCACCGCTCAGGTGCTGCTGGCGGTGATGGCCAGCTTCTACGCCGTGCACCACGGCCCCGAAGGGCTCACCGCGATCGCCCGGCGGATCGTGACGCTGCGGGCCCGCTTAGCCGCGGGCCTGGGCGCGATCGGCCTGCCGCCGGAACCCGGCACCGGCTTCGACACCCTGGTGGTGCACAGTCCCGACGCCGACGCCCTGATGGCTCGGGCGGCCGGAGCCGGCTTCAACCTGCGGGACGGCATCGACGGCAGCGGTGTGGCGTCAGGGGCCGCGCCGACAGGAGCCATGCCAGCGGTGGCCATCAGCCTCGATGAGCTCAGCAGCGAGGCTGAAGTCGAGCGCCTGCTGGCCGCCCTGGCCGATCCGGATGCGGCCGCCACACCAGCCATGCCGGCGGAGGCCTTCGCCACCAAGCCAGGCCAGGCCACGGCCAGCCCCGGCACAACCGGCAACCCTGAGCCCCCTGCGCTCGCCAGCCTGCTGCCGGATCTGCCCCTGCGCCACCGCCCCTGGCTGACCCAGGAGGTGTTCCACTGCTACCGCAGCGAAACGGAGTTGCTCCGCTACATCCAGCGCCTCGCCAGCAAGGATCTCTCCCTGGTGCACGGCATGATCCCGCTGGGCAGCTGCACCATGAAGCTGAACGCCGCGGCGGAACTGGCGCCGGTCAGCTGGCCCGCCTTCAGCCAGCTCCATCCGTTCGCACCGGCCGAGCAGCTGGCCGGCAGCCGCCGGCTGGTGGACGACCTGGCGCGCTGGCTGGCGGCGATCACGGGCTTCGCCGGGGTGTCGCTGCAGCCCAATGCCGGCTCCCAGGGGGAATACGCCGGACTGCTGGTGATCCGGGCCTGGCATGCCAGCCGCGGCGAGCAGCACCGCAACATCTGCCTGATTCCCACCAGCGCCCACGGCACCAACCCGGCCAGTGCGGTGATGGCGGGTCTGCGGGTGGTGGCCGTCGCCTGCGACTCCGACGGCAATATCGACCTCACCGACCTGGAGGCCAAGGCCTCGGCCCACGCCGGCGAGCTGGCGGCCCTGATGGTCACCTATCCCTCCACCCACGGTGTCTTCGAGACCGGCATCCGCCGCATCTGTGACCTGGTGCATGAGCACGGCGGCCAGGTCTATCTCGACGGCGCCAACCTCAACGCCCAGGTGGGGCTGTGCAAGCCGGGGCTCTACGGCGCCGACGTCTGCCACCTCAACCTCCACAAGACCTTCTGCATTCCCCATGGCGGCGGTGGACCCGGCGTGGGCCCGATCGGCGTGGCGGCCCATCTGGTGCCGTTTCTGCCCGGCCATCCCCTGGCGGCCTGCGGCGGCACAGCCGCGATCGGCCCGGTGAGCGCCGCCCCCTGGGGCAGCGCCGGCATCCTGCCGATCAGCTGGATGTACATCCGGATGATGGGGGGAGCCGGCCTGCGCCGCGCCAGCCAGGTGGCCCTGCTGGCGGCGAACCTGATCGCCGAGCGACTGGATGCCCATTTCCCGGTGCTCTACCGCGGTGCCAACGGCCGCGTCGCGCATGAATGCATCCTCGACCTGCGGCCACTGAAACGCTCGATCGGGCTGGAGGTCGACGACCTGGCCAAGCGGCTGATGGACTACGGCTTCCATGCCCCCACCGTGAGCTGGCCCGTGGCCGGCACGGTGATGGTGGAGCCCACCGAAAGCGAGGCGCTGGCGGAGATCGACCGCTTCTGCGCCGCCATGGTGGCGATCCGCGCCGAGGCGGCCGCGATCGAGAGCGGCGACGCCGACCGGCTCGACAACCCGCTCAAGCGGGCGCCCCACACCCTGGCCGTGGTGACCGCCGACAGCTGGGAGCGGCCCTACAGCCGCAGCCAGGCGGCCTTTCCGGCCGGCCCCCAGCAACGGGAGAACAAGTTCTGGCCGGCTGTCTCCCGGATCGACAATGCCTACGGCGATCGCCATCTGGTGTGCACCTGCCCGACAGTTGAGGAACTGGCCTCCTGATCGTTCGAGGGGTTACATCTTTTGGCGTAATAGCGCATCATTGCGTCGTTTCGGGGCCAGTTCCATGGGTAGCGGAGGCAACAGCGAAGACGGCTGGGGGACTCAGACCAACTCAGGGCGCTCGCTGCGCGCCCTGAGTTGGTCTGAGTCCGAGGCGGTGCCGGGCCCCTCCCTGCCCCCTCTCCCCAGCATCAACCGCAGCAGCGGCAGCGAAGCCACCACCCGCAGCGATGGCACCAACGTGGTGCGGGTTCCCTTCGGTGTGCGCCAACCCCGCCGTCTCCGGCCGACTCGGCCCGATCACTGGGCCACCCTGGTCCTGCCGTTCCAGGTCGGGGGCTCCACCCCTCCACCCCCTCAGGCCGCCTGAGGGCGAGGACAAGACACGATCCATCCCGCCCTGAGACCTGGCACAAACCAGCTCAGGTCGGGAACTTGCGCACGACTGATGGGCGGATCGCCTGCTGAGCCGGCTCAGGCGGCGAAGCCCTGATCAGCAGCCAGGCTCTGATCCAGGAGGCGCCCGTCGATCTCTGCCTTCAGCTGATCGAGTGACGCGGCAGGAAACCGGAAGGGAAGAACCACCATCGGGCTGCGCTCAGGACGCACCAGCCAACCGGCTGGAACCATCGGAATCAGCACGAATCCTCGATAGCGCACCACAACGTTGTCCCGGATGACTGGAGCCATTGACGACAGCACTGATGCGGCGGAGCGGCCTCGGAGTTGCCACTCCGCGCACACACAACGCCCTAAAGAGCGTTACAACGCCATCGTGAAGCAACAACCGCCTGTGCGTTGGTCGCGGATGTATCGGATTAGGGGTCAAGCACGTCACATTGGGATGAAGAAATCGGAAGCACTATTGCCCTTGATGAAGCGACCTGGATGAACAGAGGCTTCCATCCAGGTGTACTGAGCCGAGCCTCGACCCATCGCCGATGACTCAGGCCGCCAGCAGTTCGGGCTCGCGATAAGGGATGAAATTGGCCTTGCGGGTGCCGCAGATCGGGCAGGTCCAGTCGTCTGGGATGGCCTCGAAGGGGGTGCCGGCGGCGATTCCGGAATCGGGATCCCCTTTGACAGGGTCGTAGATCATCGAACACACCTTGCAGATCCACAGCCCGGGCAGCGGGGCCGTCTCGCCGGCCTGGCCCTTGCCCTGCAGCGCTTCGAGGGCAACGCCATAACGGTCGGCATGGTGGTGCTCGATCGGCGTGAGCAGGCCGAAGTTGCTGGCCGCCTTGCGGAAGATGCCGGCGTGTTCCTCGGATTCGTCGATCTGGTCCTGGAATTCAGCCGCGGCATCGGCATCGCGATCCACACGGGCCTGGGCCTCAAACCCCGGGTACATGGTGGTGTACTCGTAGGTTTCGCCCTCGATCGCCAGCTCCAGGCAGCGGGCCAGCACAGCCTGCTTCTGCTCCTCGCTCAGGCCGGCGGGATCGGCCACCACCAGCTCGGGATGGAGCAGGCGGAAATGGGCGAAGGCATGCTCGGTTTCCTGATTGGCCGTGTCGCGGAAGAGCTTCGCCAGCTCGGCATGGCCCAGCTGCTTGGCCACATCGGCGAAGAAGAGATACTTGCGGTTGGCCATGCTCTCACCGCCGAAGGCAGCCTCGAGGTTGGCCTGGGTGGAGGGGTTGGACAGATCCATGACGGAAAAACGCAGAGGATGGAGCGCGGCAGAAAAGGACCCGGAAGGATCAACCCGATCAGGATCGAACGCGAGAGCTCTGGAGACCGGGCCCACCGTTCTCCAGAGCTTACACGAAGTCATAACCACTTCGTGTTAGAGCGCGAACAGTGTTGGCGAGGGGCTGCCTCCTGCGGCCCCCTCAGTAGTTGGCCCCGCTCCGGCGCTGGTGGACGGCCGTGACTCCCGTGGGATCCAGCAGGCCGCCACTGCTGAGCTCGGCATAGACCAGCCAGTGGTCGCCGCACTCCATCCGCTGCTTCACCCTGCCCTCCAGCCAGGCCAGCGCCTCCGGCAGCACCGGATAGCCCCCAGGACTCTCCTGGAGCTCCAGGCCGGCGAAGCGATCCGCTCCCGGCGGGAACGGCTGCAGAAACTGCTTCATCGGGCCGCTCTGCCGGCCCGCCGCCAGCACGTTGAGCGCAAAGCCATCGCCCACGTGCAGCAGGCTCTCCAGGGCCCGGTCCCGTGCCACCGCCACCGTGAGACCGGGCGGCGAGAAGCTGGCCTGGCTCACCCAGCTGGCCACCATCGCCCCGCTCAGGCGCGTCTCCCCCTCCCCCTTTCGGGTGGTGAGCACACACAGGGAGCCCACCAACCGGCCCAGGGCCAGCACCGCCGGATCGCTGCGGCTTTCGCTCAGACCACCGGCGGCGCTGCGGCGCTGGCTGCGGCGCTGCTCCACCAGCAGGCTGCGGCCCAGGGCCGTGCCGGTTTCCTCGATCGTTTTGATCGTGGCGGCATCGGGACTGAACTTGACCTTGATCGGCTCGAAGGCGAACTGGAAGCCGCCATCGCGCAGCTTGCTCTCGAGCAGATCGAGCGCCTCACCACTCCAGCCGAAGCTGCCGAACACCCCCACCGGCTTGGCCCGATCCCCCTCCGCCAGCAGGGTGCCCAGAGCCGACACAATCGGCGTGGGCGCATGCCCCCCCAGGGTGGGGGAACCGATCAGGACGGCGTCACAGGAGCGGATGGCGGAGAGCAGCTGGTCAGCGGGCGCAAATTCGCAGTTGATGCTCTCGACGCGCACGCCGGTGCGTCCCACCCCCTGGGCCAGGGCATCGGCGATGGCGGCGGTGTTGCCATAGGCGCTGGCGAACAGCAGGGCCACCGACAGCCTGGCGCGGTCCTGGGTTTCGCCCCAGCGGCGGTAATCGGCCAGCAGGCTGCGCCAGCTCTCGGCGATGGCGGGTCCGTGGCCGGGGGCGATGGTGCGGATCGGCAGCTCATCCAGCCGGTTGACCACGACCTCCACCTGGCGGGCGATCGGCGCCATCAGGCAGTCGTAGTAATAGCGGCGGTCTTCCTCGGTGCTGTTGCGGTCGCTTTCGGCCAACGCCTCGCTGCAGAGGTGGGCGGCGAAGAACTTGCCGCTCATCAGCAGGCCGGTCTTCTGCTCGAAGGCGATCAGGGCCCCAGGCCAGCGGGGCGTGGGGGTGGGGATCAAGGTGAGCTCATGGCCATCCCCAAGCGGACGGGTCGCCTCCTGCTTCACCACATCGATGGCGGGCAGGGGGGGAATCACCGGTTCGGGCTGGGTGCTGCCCGGAGGGGCCGGTTTGCGCTGGTCCCACAGCTCCGCCAGCAGCTTGGCACCGGTATTGGAGGCCACCAGCATCAGCTGGGGCCACTGGCTGGCCAGGCGCCGCAGCAGGCTCACCCGGTTGGGGTTGACGTGACCCACCACCACCTTCAGGGCCGCCTCGGCAGGCACCAACCCGGCCAACTGCTCCAGGAACGGGGCGGCGAAGGATTCCCCGGGCGGATGGACCAGCACCGGCGGTACCGGCTGGCCAGTCGCGGTGGTTCCGGCGGTGAACAGAAAGCTGTTGGCGCTGGTGCCCCGCTCCAGGCCGTACTCCACCTCGAAGCGCAGCCGCTTGGGACTGAGCCCCCGCAGGCAGACCAGACCGGGTTCGATCGCCAGCTGGATCACCCGGCGTTCTGCGTCACTCGCGCCCATGCTTCGCCGTTCCGGTGGCGGTGACTCTAAGGAGGGGCGACGATCTCAATCCCGCCTGGGTTGACACCACTGACTGATGGTGCTGTCCCAAGGCCATGGGTAAGGTCGGCCATCCGGGCAGGGCCGTGCATGGAACCGTTGTTCATCGAACTGCAGCTGGCAGGCAATCCCGTTGCATCCATTCTGGCCGGGTTTGGCTACGGGCTTGATTCATACGGTGGTGGCCTGTCGTCCGATCAGGAGCCGATCGTGATTGGTCTGGAGGCCCCGCTGAGCGGCTCCCAGAAAGCCAATGGGCGCGACATGTGGCGCGGCGCCAAACTGGCAGCTGAGGAGCTGAATCTCGAGGGCGGAATTCTGGGACGCCCGATCGAGCTGGTGAAGGCCGACGACAGGGCCGATCCGGAGCGGGCTTTGCCCGTGGCCCGGAAGCTCAAGCGCCTGGGGGCCGATGCGGTGATCGGCCCCTACAACTCCGGCGTGGGCATCCTCAACCTGCCCTACTACCTCGAGAATGAGATCGTTCCTGTACATCTCACGTCCACGGATGACACCGATGGCGAGGGTGTCACCGTGCAGTCCAAGAACAGCCAGATCGCTCCGGTGGAGGAGGCCTACATCCTCTCCCAGGGCATCAAGACGGTGTCGATGCTGGTGGATCCTTCCACCTTCACCACGGGGATGGCGGATCGGCTTGAGGCGGCCCTCAGGGCAAATGGGGTGGACGTGGAGCGATTCAGCATCACCCCGGGGGCCTAGGACTACAGCGCCGCGATCCAGCAGGCCCTGGCCAGTGACCCCGGCCTGGTTTACGTGAGCACCTATTTCCCGGAGGGCAGTGTCATCGCCAAAGGGCTGGCCGCCAGTGGCAGCGACGCCCAGCGCTTCATGGGTCTGGCCAACGTGGATCCGGCCTTTGTGAAGCTGGCCGGGCTGGAGGTGGCCCAGTCCCTTGTGTTCAGCGGTACCCCTGAAGCCGCCCAGTTACCCACGGCCAAGGCCTACGTGAAGGCCTATGAGCAGCGGTTCGATCGCACCCCTGGCGTCTGGGGCACCTTCACCTACGACTCCCTGCAGGTGCTGGCCGAAGCCATGGAGCAGGCCGGCAGCAACCGGTTTGAGCCTGCCCTTGATGCGCTGTTGCAGACCCGCAACTACCAGGGGGCGACCGGCACCATCACGATCGACCCGATCACCGGCAACCGACTGAAGGTGCCCGTGTTCATCCTTCAGGTCAACCCGTAGGGAGTCTACACGATCAAAGGCTGAGCCATGGGTGGGCTTGGGCCCCACTTGCCCCACTTCAATAGTGGTTGCCCACCTTGCGGTGGTGCACGGCGGTGGAGGCCTCCAGATCGGAGACGGTGCCCTGCTCCACGGCGGCGTAGATGATCCAGTGATCCGGACCCTCCATCCGCTGAACAACGCGGCAGCCGAGGTAGGCCAGTGCATCGCCGAGCACCGGGCCGCCAGCGGCGACGCCGTCCAGGGTGGTGACGCCGGCGAAGCGATCGGCACCGGGGGGGAAGCGCTTGAGGAAATGGCGCAGCAGCACCTGGTGGTTGTCCTCCCGCAGGATGTTGAGCACGAAGCGGTCGCCCACCTGCATCAGGGCCTCGATGGCGCGGTCTTTGGCCACCGCCACGGTGAGCCCCGGGGGATCAAAACTCGCCTGGCTCACCCAGCTGGCCACCATCGCACCACTGCGGCTGCCGCCCTCGGCATCGTCCTGGCGTGCCGTCACCACATAGAGGCCTCCTGAAAGGCGGCCAAGCGCTTTGTCGAGGTCGCCGTCAAGGCTCTTCATGGCCGCGATCGTCTTCTCGCGGGTCAGCAGCTGGCCCAGATCGGTGCCGGCCTCCTCGCAGCGCTGGTAATCCTGGCCGTCCGGCACCTGACGGATGCGCAGCGGATCGAAGGCGCTCTTCTGGCCGAGGCTGCGCAGCTGGGCCGCGACCGTGTCGATCGGCTCGTCGTTGCCGCCGTAGGCGTCGTAGCAGGCGACCCACTGCTTCGGCTTGAGGGCCGCCAGCAGGGTGCCCACCTGGGCCTGAAGTTCAGCGTCGGGCGCGGCTGGCCAGGTGGGTACCACCACAGCACTGGCCTCGCCGATCAGCGCAGTGAGTTCCTGGGCATCGGTGGCACGCAGATCCACCAGCTGCACCTGGGCCTCGGCCTTGCCGATGCCACGGGCGATCGCCTGGCTGAGCCGATCGCAGAAACCGTACTGGCTCAGATAACAGACAGCGGCATAAGCCTCCCCCTTGCTGCGCTGGCTGCTCCAGTCGCGGTAGTCACCCACCCAGAGGCTGAGGTGCTGGCGCAGCAGGGGGCCATGGCCCACGGCAATCGTGGTGATCTCCGGCAACCCCTCCATGCGCTTGAGCGCCTGCAGCACGCTGCGGGCGTTCGGCCCCATCAGGCAGTCGTAATAAAAACGGAAATCCGGGGCGATGGCGCCGGGATCGCTGTCGAACAGCTCCTCGCTGCAGTAATGCAGCCCGAAGGCGTCGCAGGTGTAGAGGATACCGGTGCCGTGATCGAAGGAAAAGATCGTGTCCGGCCAGTGCAGGTTGGGAGCACTGAGAAAGTCGAAGCGGTGCTGAATCCCGCTGGCGGAATTGGTACCCAGATCGAGCGTGTCACCGCTCTTCACGGCACGGCTGCGGAACGGGCGGTGGACCTGGTCTTCAAGGAACTGGATCGCCACCTTGGAGGCCACGATCTCGATCTCGGGATTGCGGTCGAGCAGATGGCCGATCAGGCCGGAATGGTCTGGCTCGGTATGGGACACGATCAGATGATCGATCGCCAGAGGATCAATCTCCTGCTCGAGCAGCGGCAGCCAGGTGTCGGCGAATTTGAGGTGGCTGGTGTCGATCAGGGCCGTGCGCTCTCCCCGCACCAGGAAGGCGTTGTAGGTCGTGCCGTTGCGCAGACCGAACTCAATATCGAAACGGCTGCGATCCCAGTCGAGGGAGCGGATCGTGGTGGTATCGGCGGCGATCACCTCGCACTGGAGGCTCAGGCGCGGTGGTGCGACAACGCTCATGATCGTCTCCTCCGGGGGCCAGAACTGTAGGCAGACCGGCCCTCCGGCTGGCGGCATGGGGCGAGCCCTCGGTCAGCCCTCGATGCCAGCCGGCCAAGGCGCCGCCAAGCTGGAGCGCACCCTGGGGGCGTGATCACAATGGTGGCAGGCGAAGCCGGACCGCCGGATCCGAACGACCAGTCGCAGGCGGCCCCGAAACCGGGCATGCCGCTCAGTCTCAAGGGCTTTCGGCAGAGCCTGGGGCCCGGCATCCTGCTGGCCGGCGCCGCCATCGGCGGGTCTCACCTGGTGGCCTCCACCCAGGCGGGAGCCCGCTTCGGCCTCGGCCTGCTGGGTTTTGTGCTGCTGGCCAACCTGTTCAAGTACCCCTTCCTGCTGGTGGGCAGCCGGTTCACGGCCGTCACCGGGCTGAGCCTGCTGGAGGGCTATCAGCGCCAGCGGCCCTGGTACCTGCCCCTGTTTCTGCTGATCACCCTGGCCACCGGCGTGGCCAACATCGCGGCGGTGGCCTCCGTCTGCGGCAGCCTGGCCACCAGCATGGTGCCGATGAACCTGCCCGGTGGGCTGAGCACGCCGGCGGGGCTGGCCCTGCTGATCGTGGGGGTCTGCGTGGCCGTGCTGCTGCTCGGCCACTACCGCAGCCTCGATCGACTCAGCAAGGGCATCGTGCTGCTGCTCACGATCAGCACGGTGGTGGCGGCGGTGGCCGTGCTGGGTCGGGGACCGGTCGCCGGCAACGCCGACCTGTTCAGCCCCAGTCCCTGGAGCCTGACGGCCCTGCCGTTCCTGGTGGCCCTGATGGGCTGGATGCCCTGCCCGCTCGATCTGGCGGCCTGGTCGTCGCTGTGGATCTTCGCGCGGCAGGACGACTCGGGCCATCGCGGCTCCCGCGCCGAAGTGGAAGCCGACTTCAACCTCGGCTACCTGCTCACGGTGGCGATGGCGGTGCTGTTTCTGTTGCTGGGCGCCTGGGTGATGCACGGCACCGGGCAGGCGTTCTCCCCCAGCGGCGCGCGCTTCGCCCAGCAGCTGATCACCCTCTACACCGCCAGCCTCGGTGGCTGGGCCTATCCGGTGATCGCGATCGCGGCCTTCACCACGATGTTCAGCACCACCCTCACCTGCCTGGACGGCTATCCCCGCTCCACCTCCGCCGGCTTTCGGCTGCTGCGCGGCTTCCGCGGCCACGCCGTCCATGACCGGCGGGATCACGGCATCTGGATGGTGCTGCACGGTGTCGGAGCCGCCGCGGTGCTCGCCTTCTGGCCCGGTTCGATGGGAGCGCTGGTGCAGCTGGCGATGGTGGTCTCGTTTCTCACCACTCCCGTGCTGGCCTGGATGAACCTGCGGGTGATGCAGGGCCGCCAGGTGGCCCCTGCCGATCGGTTCGGAACCGTGCAACTGCTGGTGGCACGCATCAGCCTGATCGTGCTCAGCGCCTTCGTGGTTCTGTTCGGCATCAGCCTCTCGCAGGGCTGAATCCAGGCTCCTACAACCAGTACCAATCGCTGAAGCAGGCGGCCTGACCGCGGCGCTGGCCAGCGGCATCGCGCAGGGTCCAGAGGCGGGCTCCGCGAATCTGGAAGCGGCGGCCATGGCTGTCGATGCGCACACCGCTGTAGTGGGCGATCGCCTCGTCGCGCCAGGCCTGCCGCAGAGCGCGGGCCCGCTCCGCCCGCGCCACCGGCTC
>NZ_JAYGIC010000063.1:0-7007 GCF_034931105.1 Synechococcus sp. CCY9201
GCGTGGCACGCCGCGGCGGCGGCGGCGGCGCCATGGCCTGCTGCAGCAGCTCCACCAGACGCTGCCGCGCCGCCACCCGGTTCTGCCACTGGGAACGGTGCTCAGAGGCCGTGATCACCACCGCCCCCTCCACCAGGCGCCCCTCCAGACGACGCAGGGCGCGGGCCTTCTGCAGAGGCGGCACGGCAGCGGACGTGGCCAGGGGGAACACCAGCTCCACGCGTGAATCGGTGGTATTCACGTTCTGACCACCGGGCCCGGAGGAGCGGGAGAAGCGCCAGCTCAGGTCCGCCGCCGGGATCAGCACCGCCGCCGTGACGCGCAGATCACCACTGGGCTGTTGGCCTGGCATGTGTTCAGGATGACAGGACACCTGCCAGAGACAGCGAGGTGAAACATGGATGCTGTGTAACCGTACGGAGATTCACTCCGGGCGGCCCCACCCCATGGCGAACCCCAAAACCTGGATCGACGAGATCTTTGATGGCGTGCGCTACGGCCTGGCCGGCCGTGTACTCGCAGAAGAGCAGTCGCCCTACCAGCTGGTGACGATCATCGAGAGCGAGCGCTATGGCAAGGGCCTGCTGCTGGATGGCTGCTGGATGACCGCCGAGCGGCAGGAGCGGCACTACCACGAGGCGATCGTGCATCCGGCCCTGTGCGGCGCCGCGTCGATCGAGCAGGTGCTGGTGATCGGCGGCGGTGATGGCGGCACCGCCCGCGAGTGCCTCCGCCACACCGGCGTGCAGCACCTCGACATGGTGGAAATCGACGGGCTGGTGGTGGAGTGGAGCCAGCAGTACCTGCCCTCGATCGGAGGCGGCTGCTGGAGCGACCCCCGTTTCCACCTCACCGTGGGCGATGGCATCGCCTGGGCCGCCAACGCGCCGCCGGCCAGCTACGACGTGGTGATCGTGGATGGCTCCGATCCCGCCGGCCCGGCCGAGGGCCTGTTCAATCGGGCCTTCTTCGAGCACTGCCGCCGCATCCTCAAACCCGGCGGCGTGTTCGCCACCCAGAGCGAATCCCCCGAGGCCTTCCGGCAGGTGCACCTCGACACCGTGGGCCTGCTTCGCGAGGTGTTCGGCCACGCCGATCCGATGTACGGCTGGGTGCCGATGTATCCGAGCGGCTGGTGGAGCTGGACCTTCGCCGCCCTCGATGGCCGCCGCTATCTGGAGCCGGATCCAGCGCGCGCCGCGGCCATCGGCGAGGGCTGTGAGATCTGGTCGCCCCGCTGGCAACGTGGGGCCTTCGACGCCATCCCCGCAGGCATCGAGCGCGCACTCAACGCATGAACAACCTCTTTGTCACGGATTTGTTTGACACCGATGGTGCCATCTACATGGCCAGCCGCCGCGATCCCGCCGGCTGCCGCGTGGGGTTGTTCGGCGTGCCCTACGACGGCACCACCTCCTTCCGCCCCGGCACCCGTTTCGGGCCTGCAGCGATCCGCGAGGTGAGCAGCGGCCTCGAGACCTACTGCCCCCAGTTGGACCTGGATCTGGATGATCTGGCCTTCGCCGACTTCGGGGCCCTGGAGATCCCCTTCGGGGCCCCGGAACCGGTGGTGGCCGCGGTGCGGCGGGGTACGGAACACCTGCTGAGCCTCGGCCTGCGGCCCCTGATGCTGGGCGGCGAGCACTCGATCAGTTCCGGTGCCGTGGGCGCCGTGGCGGCCCACCAGCCGGATCTGGTGCTGGTGCAGCTCGATGCCCATGCCGATCTGCGCCACAGCTGGCTCGGCAGCCAGCACAGCCATGCCTGTGCCATGCGCCGCTGCCTGGAAGTGTTGCCCAGCCAGCAGCTGCTGCAGATCGCCATCCGCAGCGGCACCCGCGATGAATTCAGCGAGCTGCAACAGAGCGGCCGGCTGGTGGCGATCGAGCGGATGGCCGCAGCACTGCACCCGCTGCGCGGCCGCCCCCTCTATCTCACCGTGGATCTGGACTGGTTCGATCCCGCCGTGATGGCCGGTACCGGCACTCCCGAACCCGGCGGCTTCCTCTGGAGCGACTTCGCCGCCCTGGTGGATGAACTCCGCCACCACAACCTGGTGGCAGCGGATGTGGTGGAGCTGGCCCCCCAGCTCGATCCCAGCGGGGTGAGCAGCGTGCTGGCCGCTAAGCTGTGCCGCAGCCTGCTGTTGCTGCTGGGCCGGACAGCCGGCCACTGATCGCAGCCCGCTGGAGTCAGTAGCAACAGGTGCCGCTGGTGCGCTGCTCCCGCAGGCGATCGTGCTGCTGACCCAGGAGCATCACCGCCAGGGTGGGGTGGTTATGCAGCAGGTTGAGGAAGCGGAGCCGCTCCAGACGCAGCACTTCCACCGGGGTGCGCGCGATGGCATCGTTACGGAAGGCAATCTGTCGCCACATGATCTCCTGGTAACTGAACAGCTCACCAGGCCTGTAGCAGAGCCGATTCCCCTGCTCGTCCACCAGCTCCACGATGCCGCGGCGCACGGCATAAATCGCATCGGCCATCCGACCGCGCGTAAAGATGTGGGCCCCGGTGGGGAAGGTGAAGATCTCGCAATCGACCTGATCTGCCATCAGGGCGATCGGAGAGGGAGCAGCGGGTGTCGTGACCAATCTGGTCACCTCCTGGTTGAAAGGTTCTGATGATTACATTCCTACATCCGCAAGCGCCACAACGGCAGCGGAGAACACCAACCAAAGATCTTGAACGGGCCGATCAGGGCTTTCGGAGGCTGCAGTCTGCCCAGCTTCTTCAGGCTTCCAGCCTCTGGGACTCGTCAGGCTCCATGGACAGACAGAGCTGGCGGCTGGGGACATGGCTGAAGCGTGTCACCATGCCGGACGAACCTGCGCCCTCAGGGCCCATGCCGGGCAACCGGGGTGGACGGGCTGTCCAGTGATGGCACCAGAGGTCTCCGGACAGATCGGGATGGATGGACAGGCGACGCAGCTTGCACCAGCCCATCTCATCGCCACGGGGAGGCGTGCAGTGGCGACAGCTGCGGCAGCTGGAACGCTGACCCATCGGAAACCCATCAAGGGGCCCAAGGTAAAGAGGTCACGGAAGGATCGCCAGGCAAACAGCCCGAATCCTCCACTTTCCTTCAGCAAGTCAACCCTGCAGGAGGTCGATCCGTACAGCATCGAAGCAGACATCTCCCTGGGGAAGACCGCGGCTGCTCTCCAGCAACTGCTCTCCATAGGATCCGGCCAACGCTGCACTCCCGCCATGGCCGCCCCCGCCACCGATCCGTTGCAACGCACGCCCCTGTTCGAAGCTGCCCGCGACGCCGGGGGGCGGATGGTGGCCTTCGCCGGCTGGGAGATGGCTGTGCAGTTCGGCGGACTGGTGCAGGAGCACACGGCCGTGCGCCAGCGCTGCGGCCTGTTTGACATCTCCCACATGGGGGTGCTCACCCTGCGGGGCGACGGGGTGAAAGACGCGCTCCAGACCCTGGTGCCGACCGATCTGTTTCGCATCGGCCCCGGCGAAGCCTGTTACACCGTGCTGCTCAACGAGGCGGGCGGCATCCTCGATGATCTGATCGCCTACGACTGCGGCCAGGTGGCCGGCGAGGGCGGCAGCAGGGGCGAGCTGGTGCTGGTGATCAATGCCGCCTGCATCGACGCCGACACCGCCTGGCTACGCCGCCACCTCGAGCCGCAGGGGGTGACTCTCACCGACCGCAAGGGCGACGGGGTGCTGCTGGCCCTGCAGGGCCCGGAGGCACCGGCACGGCTGGAGGCCCTCAGCGGCGCCGATCTCTCCGGCCTGCCCCGCTTCGGCCATCGGCAGATCCTGCTGTCCGGCGCCGCCACCGGAGCGGCCGCCGGCGCCCCCGTGTTCGTGGCCCGCACCGGCTACACCGGCGAAGACGGCTTCGAACTGCTGCTGGATCGCCAGGCAGGCCTCGCCCTCTGGCAACAGCTGCTGGCCGAGGGGGTGGAGCCCTGCGGCCTCGGGGCCCGCGACACCCTGCGCCTGGAGGCGGCCATGCACCTCTACGGCAACGACATGGATGCAACCACCACACCCCTGGAGGCCGGCCTCGGCTGGCTGGTGCACCTGGAGATGCCCAAGCCCTTCATCGGGCGGCAGGCCCTGGAGCGGCAGACAGCGGAAGGGATCGAGCGGCGGCTGGTGGGCCTGGAGCTGCAGGGGCGTGCCATCGCCCGCCACGGCTACCCGGTGCTGTGTAACGGCGAGCCGGTGGGGGAGATCACCAGCGGCAGCTGGTCGCCCACGCTGGGCAAGGCGATCGCCCTGGCGTCGGTGCCGGTTGGCTCCGCCCGCCTCGGCACGGAGCTGGCGGTGGAGATCCGCGGGCGCGAGGAGCCGGCGCTGGTGGTACGGCGGCCTTTTCTCCGGCGGGGTTGAGGGTGGCCTGGACGGAGCGGGCCGATCCACCGCGGCAGGCCGCCATCGCCCTGGGCAGCAACCTGGGCGACTGTCGCGCCACCCTGGAGGGCGCCCTGGTGGAGCTGGATGCCAGCCCCGGCATCCGCCTGCTGCGTCGCTCCGCCTGGTACCGCAGCGCACCGGTGGGGCCGCCGCAACCCGACTATCTCAACGGCTGCGCCGTGCTGGAGGTGCTCCTGTCGCCGGAGGCGCTGCTCGATCGGCTGCAGGAAACGGAGACCCGTTTCGGGCGGGTGCGGGCCGAGCGTTGGGGGCCGCGCACCCTCGACCTCGACCTGATCCTGCTCGGCGACCTGCGCCTGGATGGCGAGCGCCTGCAGCTCCCCCATCCGCGCATGCGGGAGAGAGCCTTCGTTCTGGTGCCGCTGGCGGAGATCGCGCCCGACTGGATCGATCCGCTGACGGGCCAGAGCGTGGCGGCCCTGGCCCGGCAGCTGCCGGACGACGGCGGCCTGGAGCGGCTGGCGCTGCAGAGCTGATGAGCGACTTCTTCCAGAACGGCATCGTCACCACCCTCCATGACCTGGGGGGACGCAGCGAGGCCTCTCTGGCGGCTGCGGTGGCGGAGCAGGCACAGCGCCTGCCGCTCACCCTGGTGCTGCCCTGTCTGCACGCCGAGCTGCGGGGTCCGGCCCTGGAGCCGTTCGTGCGCCAGCTGGCCACCATCCCCTGGCTGAACGAGATCGTGATCGGCCTCGATCGGGCCGATACCGCTGGATTCCGCGAGGCCCTCGCCCTGTTCAGCCAGCTGCCCCAGCCGCACCACCTGATCTGGAACGATGGCCCCCGGGTCACCGCACTGATCAAAGACCTGGGGCATCAGCAGCTGGCGCCGGCGGAACGGGGCAAGGGCCACAACATCTGGCTCTGCCTGGGCCTGGTCCAGGCCCTCGGGCGGGCCGAGGTGGTGGCCCTGCACGATTGCGATGTGGTGAGCTTCACGCCGCGGATGCTGGCCCGGCTCGTCTATCCGCTGCTGCATCCCGACAGCGGTTTCGTGTTCGCCAAGGCCTACTACCCGCGGATCAGCGCTGGGGTGATGTACGGGCGGGTCAGCCGCCTGTTCGTCACCCCCCTGCTGCGGGCCCTGCGGCGCTGCCTGCCCCCCAGCCGCTACCTGGAGTTTCTCGACAGCTTCCGCTACCCGCTCGCCGGCGAGTGCGCCATGCGGTGGAGCGCGGCACGGCGTCTGCATCTGCCCAGCGACTGGGGAATGGAAATCGGCGTGCTCACCGAGATGTTCCGCGATCACTCCACCCGCCAGCTCTGCCAGGTGGACATCGCCGAGGCCTACGACCACAAGCACCAGCCATTCCCGCCCGAGACAGATCACGAGGCCGATCAGGAGCCCGATCACGGTGTTGGCGGCAGTGGCCTCGGGCGGATGGGCCGCGACATCGCCCTGGGGCTGTTCCGCGGGCTGGCGGCCCAGGGCCAGGTGCTCGATCTGGCGCTCGTGCGCAGTCTCGCGACCGCCTATCAGCGGATCGTGCTGGATCTGCTCGATTCCTACGCCGCCGACGCCGCCCTCAACGGCCTGCGGCTCGATCGCGGCGAGGAGACCCGCGCCGTCTCCTTCTTCGCCGCCTGCCTGCTGGAGGCCGGGCGGAGTTTCGTGCAGGAGGATCAGCTCTCCCGGCTCACTCCCACCTGGGATGAGGTGAGCCAGCGCAGGCCCGAGGTCCTGTCGAGGCTGGCAGCGGCGGTGGCGGCCGACCGGGCCGACCATGCTGGCGCCTGAGCCCCCAAGCTTCGCCTTGATGAGCACGCCCCATCCCCGCACCCTGCTCGGCGTGATCAACCTCTCGCCGGAATCGATGGTGAGCGACTCGGTGGTGGCGGGCACGGAGCAGCTCCTGCAACGGGCCGCCTGGTTGCACAGCCAGGGCTGCGCCGTGATCGATCTGGGTGCCCGCTCGATCACGCCGACGGCGGCGATGATCAACGACGCGGAGGAACAGCGCCGGCTGCTGCCCGCCCTGGGCCGGCTGCTGCAGGAGGGCTATCGGGTGTCGGTGGACACCTGGAGTTCGCAGACCGTGCGCGTCGCCCTGGAGGCCGGCGCCACCGCCATCAATTTCACCGGCGCAGACATCGAACCCTCGGCCCTGGCGGCGGTGGCGGCAGCCGGCGCCTCATTGATGCTCACCTACATGCCCTATGGCGACGCCTACCGCATGCGCACTGCCGCTCCGGTGCCCTACCGGTTGCAGGGGCTGCTCGATCACCTCGGCCCGCGGGTGGAGCAGGCCCGGGCCGCCGGCGTGGGTGAGGTGATCATCGATCCCAACCTCGGCATCATCCACCCCGCCACCGACGATGTCGGCAAGATCCAGCTGCAGAACAGCGTGCTCTGGAACCTGGATGTGCTGCGCCAGCTGGGCTGCCCGATCCTGCTCTACGCCGCCCGCAAGCCCGAGCGGCTGGCGCGCATCCTGTTCGCCTCGAATGTGCTCTTTGCCGGCGCCGACTGGATCCGCACCCACCATCCCGACATGATCCAGGCACTGCTGACGGCGGCGACGCCATGAGCGACCTGCCCCTGCACGGCCGGGTGGCCCTGGTCACCGGCGGCGGGCGCCCCACCCGCCCGGCGATCGCCCTGGCCC
>NZ_JAYGIC010000064.1:0-1425 GCF_034931105.1 Synechococcus sp. CCY9201
GTCATCGCCGCCACAGCGCCAGGCCGCCGCCGCGGCCCCGGGCCGCAAGCCAGTCGGACTCGGCCGCGATCAGGGCGAAGAAGGGCTGGCGCCGCGAATCACCGCCTTCCGGCAGGGGGCGGCTCCACAGCGGCCGGAAGCCTCCATTGGCCTCCAACCAGCCCAGCTCCAACAGGTTGAAGCTGAAGCGGAGCAGAGGTCGTTTGCCCACCAAGGCACCCTGGCCGCTGAAGCGCAGCTCCAATCGCCCCAGGCGCACCGCATTGGTGAGGTGAAGGGTTGATGGATCCACCGAGACAGACGCGGGTGAAGGCGCAGGAAGGGGCACCGTGGTGGTCGTTGGCGCAGACGTCGCACTGCGAATCTCCAGCCGTGCCCCCAGCAGCTGCAGCAGGGGACTGGCCACCCGATCCGGGGTCTGCCGACCCTTGCGCCAGACGCTCTGCAGACACCAGCAGGCCTCGAGCTGCGGCGCGCCGATACCGCTGCCCTGGCGGCGACAGCGGCGTTCCAGCGCCTCCAGGGTGACCCCATCAGGCAGACCCGAAGGATCAGGAGCGGAAAGGGAATCCAAAGGCTTCGTCGCGGCGGCGATCACCCCTGCAGTGAACGACATCCATGCCCCAAGGGCCCTCCCTGCTGCGTCGCCATCCTGGCGAGCCCTGCCGCCATCCGATGATCTCAGAGCCGGATGGCCTCAGAGCTGCCTGGTGAGCCATGCTGAACCGGTCGGCCTGGGCGGTTGCCCCACTGGACCGGCGCCGGTGCCACCGATGAGATCCACCCCCACTCCCGTCCCCGGGGCCTCGTCGTCGGACGAGGTTCAACCTCAACAGGTTCAACCACAAGAGGTTCAGACCCCTCTGCCTGGGTTGCCCCTGCATCTGAAGAGTGCGGGCAATGCGCTCACCCAACGGCTGGAGCAATTGCACCAACAGCTCCTGGATCTGGTGCCGACCATTGATCGGATCGCCTGTGCTCTCTACGACCCAGGCACCGATCTGCTGAAGACGTTCATCAACAGCACCCGCAGCGGCGCAGCGATCGCAGCCTATGAATTCCCCCTGGGCGGCAGCAGATCCCTGAGCGAGTTAGTCCGAACCCGGCGGCACCGCGTGATCGACGACATCCCCAGCACAATCCAAGCCGGCAACCAGCATTCCAAATGGTTACTGGAGCAAGACTATCGATCCTCGTTAACACTTCCACTGTTTGACAATGCCAATTTCATCGGCTTCCTCTTCTACGACTCTTGCCAGACGGCTGCATTTACGCCGGAAGTACAGCGCAATCTTTCCTCTTGATTACCCATAAGCCTCCGCAAGCCTGAGATCCCGCTCCGTGCAAGGCATGCAGCAGCAGACTGCATTGGCGATGCGCTCGGTCATCTCAGCCATGGCAAAGCGCCGATTGAAGCGGAAGCAG
>NZ_JAYGIC010000065.1:0-68838 GCF_034931105.1 Synechococcus sp. CCY9201
CGGCGCGGTTGTCGCCGGCCTCGCGGGCCGCCTGGGCCAGCAGCTCCCGCAGGCTGGCGGGCAATCCCTCAAGATCGGCCTCATCGCTCAACACCAGGCTCCACTGGTTGGTGGCGTCGAGCACATGGTTGCTGAAGCTCGTGGCCAGTTCCGCCAGCTCCTGGCTGGCGGCGTTGAAGGCCTCCTGGGCCGGGCCCTCCAGACCCACGCCGCGCAGCTGCATGTCCCGCAGTTCAGCGGTGAGGATGCGCTGCTGGGTGGCATCGAGGCGCAGAGCGGATCCCTCGGCGGCGCCTTGGTGCTGCGTGTCCAACGCCTGCAGGGCGGCATAGACGACTGAACTCTGGCCAGCCCGGTTGCCGAAGGCGACCACTCCACCCTGCTGCTGCTGGTGGGCCTGCCGCAGCTCCGGCGTGTTGCAGACCCCGTTGAGATGACTCACCACACCCCAGCTCCAGCGCAGCCGCTCCCCCAGCCGCTGGAGCGGATCCATCACCTCGTTCCAGGTCAGGGGAACGTCGTCATGCAGCCGGGAGCTGAGTTGATCTTCCAGGGCCGAGAGGCCAGCGTTGAGCTCTTCCAGTAACGCCGGAATGGCCTGATCCACCTGCTCCGGAGTGATTGCATCGAACGGGGGCAGTCCCTGACCAACCAGCAACGGGAGGCTGGGATCGGCAATGGCAACGGCGCTGGGCGTCATGGCTGGGAGCAGTCTGGCTCCCATTCCACAGGGTTGGCGGAGCGGCCGTGGTTCAGCCGAGGGCGGTCAACCGACCCAGGGCGATCTGGGCCTGATCGGCCAGCTCGGTGGCCAGGGCATTGGTGCTGGCTTCGTAGAAGTCGATCGCCACGCGAGGCCAGAAGCCGATCACGAGGGTCGGAACCAGCAGGCTGAGGCCGATCAGGAGCTCGCGCGGCTTCATATCGCCCACCACGGCCAGGGCGGGGATTCTGGGTCCGAAGAACACACGCCGGCAGAGCGAAAGCAGATACACCGGCGTCAGCACCAGGCCGATGGCCGCCAGCACGATCGTGATCACCCGGAATCCCACGGTGAATCCGTCATTAGCGGTCACCCCGAGGAAGACGGTGATCTCACTGACGAAGCCGCTCATGCCCGGCAGTGCCAGGGAGGCAAGACAACTGGCCAGGAAGAAGGCGAAGGTGATCGGCAGGGCCTTGGCCAGGCCGCCCATGTTCGGGATCGAGAGGGTCTTGGTGCGCTCGTAGAACACGCCGGTGACGAAGAACATGGCCGCGGCGATCAGGCCATGGCTGATCATCTGCAGCTGGGCACCGCTGATGCCGAGCGCATCAATGGCACCGATGCCCAGCAGCACGAAGCCCATGTGGCTCACCGAGCTGCAGGCGATGCGGCGCTTGACGTTGTCCTGAGCGAAGGCATTGAGGGCGCCGTAAATGATGTTGACGATCCCGAGCACGATCAGCGCAGGAGCCAGTTGCAGATGGGCTTCGGGCAGCATCTGGACGTTGAAGCGCAGCAGGGCATAGCCCCCCATCTTGAGCAGGACACCAGCCAGGAGCATCGAGACCGGCGCATTCGCCTCGCCATGGGCATCCGGCAGCCAGGTGTGCAGCGGGAAGATCGGCAGCTTCACGCCGAAGCCCACCAGGAAACCGAGATAACAGAGCAATCCGAAGGTTCCACCGGGGGAGCGGGCGGCCAGCTCGGACAGATTGAGGGTGAATCCATCACCGGACAAGGCCAGGGCCAGACCACTGATCAGGATCAGCAGGGACGCCGTGGCGGTGTACAGGATGAACTTGGTGGCGGCGTACTGGCGCTGGTTGCCACCCCAGATGGCGATCAACAGATAGACGGGAACCAGCTCGAGCTCCCAGGCCAGGAAGAACAGCAGGAAATCCTGGGAGAGGAAGACCAGTCCCTGGGCTGAAGCCTGGATCAGCATCAGCGCGAAATAGAGGCGTGTCTTGCGATTCACCGACCAGCTGGCCGCCACCGCCAGCAAGGTGACCAGCCCGCTCAGCACCACCAGGGGAGCGGAGAGGCCATCGGCGGCAAGCGACCACTCCAGGCCGAGGGCAGGAACCCAGGGCACCCGCTCGACCAGCTGAAGACCGCTGAGGCCACCTTCGAAGTGGCGGCTGAACACCCAGAGCATCAGGGCGAAATCCAGCGACAGCACCCCGAGGGCGATGCCCCTCGGCAGACGGGGATCGCTGCCATCTCCCGGCAGGAGGGGCATGACCAGGGCTGCCGCCGCCGGCAGCAGCACGATCAGGCTCAGCCAGGGAAAGGAGGCGGAATCGAACACAGAGGGGGAGGACGCGACCAGAAGGAAGAGGTTGGCGTCCATCACCAGAAAGCGACTTGTTGTTGGCCTCCTGAACCCCGAACCACAACGTTCTGTGGCACGTGAAGGAAGTTGCGGCGAATCTATCAGCTCGACGGTCTCATCCTGAGCAGAAATACTCAGCCCACAGGGTTGATCTGCCGGCTCAGCGCAGGGGCAGGGGTTCCCACTGACTGCCGCGGTGGCGGATGCCCAGAACTTCGGAGCGGGCCGACACCCCCTCCCGCTCCCAGGCGGTCACCATGGCCTGGCCCACCGCCTCGGTCACAGAGTCTGTGCCCAGGGCCAGCAACGTGGGACCCGCTCCACTGATCACACAGCCCCAGGCGCCAGCCGCGATCGCCGCCTCCCGCACGGCCCGTCCCCCCTGGATCAGCCCCCAGCGGTAGGGCTCGTGCAGACGGTCGTGCATGCCATCGGTGATCAGATCCCCGTTGCCGGTGCGCAGCCCCTGCAACAGCAGCGTCAGAGCACCGAGATTCATCACCGCATCGGGGATCGGGATGCTCTTGGGCATGGCCCGGCGCGCCTCGCTGGTGGTCAGCCGGATCGACGGGATCGCCACCACGACCCTGACCTGATCCGACCATTCACAGCGCACCACCCGCCAGCGATGCGACGCCGCCTTGGCGGTGAGGCAGAGGCCACCCACAAGGGACGGCACCACGTTGTCGGGATGGCCCTCGATGTCGATGGCCAGCTCCAGCAGCTTCTCCTGACTGAGAGGTTCACCCACCAGGGCATTGGCGCCCACCAGGCCCGCCACGATTGCCGTGGCACTGCTGCCGAGGCCACGGGCCGGCGGCACCGCCAGGCGGACGCGAGCCTCCAGGGCCACCGGCTCCTCGCCGGCCTCCCGCCAGACCCGCTGGGCGGCTCTGTACACGAGGTTGTCGGGCCCACCGCGCAGGTGGGCGCCTTCGCTGCCCTCGATGATGAGATCGAAGCGATCACTGCCGCCTTCGATGCAACGCAGCTCGAAGCGGTTATCCAGCGGGAGCGCCGCTCCCAGGCAGTCAAAGCCGGGCCCGATGTTGGCTGTGGTGGCGGGCACATCCACCAACACGCCCTGGCCGATCTGGGGACGCACCATCGGTATCTGCCTTCCGCACACGGGTCCTAAGCGGCCAGTGTCCCACCCGCTGGGGCGGGAGCGGGTGCATTCAGTGCAGCAGCATGCGCGCGCGACAGGCGGCGCTGAACAGACCGATGCCTTCATCGACCACAGCCGTGATCGGCAGGGAGGCGAGCTGGGGACGCAGGCGACCCTTACCGAGGAAAGCCTCCCGAAACGTTGTGGAGCCCAGCTCATCGAGCAATTTGGCAGCAGTGCCGCCGGCCAGCCAGAGGCCTCCTCGGCTGAGGCCGGTGAGGGCCAGGTCCCCACAGACGCTGCCATAGGCCCCCAGCCACAGATCGAGGGCCTCCAGGGCAAGCGCATCGCCACCGGCGGCGGCGCGGGCGGTGGCGGCTGGCAGATCCTCAGGAGCTTCTGTGCTGTCTCCCTGCAAGGCCGCCTGCCAACGCTCGGCCACCGGGGCCAGGGGGTGGCCCTGGGCGGCGGGCCGCTCCGCCAGCAGCCAGCGGGCCACATGGCCAAGCCCGGTGCCACTCACCACCCGCTCGATCGAGACCCGCTCCAGCTGGAGGTCTGCCTGCAACCAGCACTTCAGCTGCCATTCGGACTCGGAGCGCGGTGCGAAGGTGCCGTGGCCCCCTTCGCTGGCCATGGCCTGCAGGCCCTCACTGGTAGGAACCCCGTAGGCCACACCCAGTCCAGTGCCAGCCCCCACGATCAGCAGGGGGGCTGAAGGCTCAGGCACTCCGGGATGAAGCTGCACCTGCTGATCGGCGCCGAGATGGGGCAGGCCGTAGACCAGCACCGCGAAATCGTTCTCGAGTTCGAGCCTGGGGATCGTGCACTCGCGAGCAAGCGCCTCACTGCTCAACTGCCAGGGGAGGTTGGTGAGCTGGGCCCGCCCAGCCTGCACCGGTCCAGCCACGGCCAGACAGGCGGCATCAGGCCGCTCCTCACCCTCCAGGAACGCCTGCACCATCGGCGCCAGATCGGGCCAGGCGGCGGAGGTGAAACGCTGCTGCCGCAAACACTCCAGTCCATCCGCTGCGCTGCGGTACAGAGCCAGGAGTGTCTTGGTGCCGCCGATGTCACCTGCTAGCAGAGTGGTCATCAGGCCGGCCTCAGGCCTGGATCGGTTGGTCAGCCAGGACCAGAGCGGCACCTCGCTGCTGATTGGCCAGGGTGGCGGCCGCGATCAGGTCAGACCCCGCCACGCTTCCCAGATCTCCATCGCGGCGGCTGCGCAGGCTGACCGCACCGGCCTCGGCTTCCTTGGCACCGATCACCCCAAGCACCGGGATCTTCATCTGCTCGCCATTGCGAATCAACTTGCCCAGACGATCGCCGGAGTGGTCGATCGTGGCGCGAACGCCGGAGGCCTTGAGCTGGGCCATCAGCGCCTCGGCATAGGGACGCACCTCATCTGTGACCGGCAGCAGACGGATCTGCTCTGGGGCCAACCAAAAGGGGAAATCGCCGGCGTAGTTCTCGGTCATGATGCCAAAGAAGCGTTCCAGCGAGCCGAAGATGGCGCGGTGGATCATGATCGGTCGCTGGCGGCTTCCATCGGCAGCCACATACTCGAGGTTGAAACGCTCGGGCAGATTGAAGTCGAGCTGGATGGTGGAGCACTGCCACATCCGGCCGATGGCGTCCTCAATTTTGAGGTCGATCTTGGGCCCGTAAAAGGCACCACCGCCCTCATCCACTTTGTAGGCCCAGCCCTTGCGATCCAGCGCCTCGATCAGACCCTGCGTGGCCAGGTTCCAGACGGCATCATCGCCGATCGATTTCTCCGGCCGCGTGGAGAGATTGATCTCGTAGCTCCGGAAATCAAAGGCGGACAGGATCGTTTCGGTCAGATTCAGCACCCGCAGGATCTCATCACCGATCTGCTCCGGCAGACAGAACACATGGGCATCGTCCTGGGTGAAGCCCCGCACCCGCATCAGGCCATGCATCACGCCGGGCCGCTCGTAGCGATACACGGTGCCGAGCTCAGCCCAACGGATCGGCAACTCGCGGTAACTCCGCAATGTGCTGGCGTAGGTGAGCACGTGGAACGGACAGTTCATCGGCTTGAGCTGGTACTGGCGCTCGTCCACCTGCATCGGCCCGAACATGCTCTCGCTGTAGAAGTCGAGGTGGCCGGAGGTCTTCCAGAGGCTGATGTCCGCCACGTGGGGGGTGTACAGCAGCTCATAGCCGTCGGCGAAGTGGGCCTCGCGCCAGAAGTCTTCGATCAGCAGGCGCATGCGGGCACCACGCGGATGCCAGAACACCAGGCCGGCACCGGCTTCATCCTCGATCGCGAACAGGTCAAGGTCGGTGCCGAGGCGGCGGTGATCGCGGCGCAGGGCCTCCTGCTTGCGGTGCTTGTACTCCGCCAGCTGCTCGGGGGTCTCCCAGGCGGTGCCATAGATGCGCTGCAGCTGGGCCTTGGTCTCATCCCCGCGCCAGTAGGAGCCGGCAACGCTTTCGAGCTCGAAGGCCTTGGGGTTGAGTTCGCTGGTGTTGGTCACATGGGGGCCGGCGCAGAGATCCCACCACTCCTCGCCCAGCGTGTAGAGGGTGATGGGCTCGCTGAGGCCCGCCAGAATCTCCAGCTTGTAGGGCTCGTTCTGGGCCTTGATCTTCGCTTCAGCCTGCTCGCGGCTCACGGCGATGCGCTCAAGCGGCAGCCTGCGATTGATGATCCGGATCATCTCCTTCTTGATCGCCTTGAGATCGGCTTCCGTGAACGGATCCGGATTGTCGAAGTCGTAATAGAAGCCGCTCTCGGTCCAGGGGCCGATGGTCACCTGCGCCTTGGGGAAGAGCTTCTGCACTGCCATCGCCAGCACATGGCTCATCGAGTGGCGAATCTTCAGCAGCTGCTCGCTCTCGCTCGTTTTCGGCAGGACCAGCGGAGCCGCCGCTGCCTCAACGGCTGGCTCCGTGCCAGTGGTGCTGCCGCTGCCGCTCGGTGCAGGATCGGCGGAGCGGGTCACGGTCACGGCACAGGAGTCGGTCGAAGGGCGATCCTACGCAGCCCCATCGAGCCCTGAACAGCACCGATCGCTCTGGCTGGGGTGATCGTGCCTAGCCTGCTGAGATGGGCCAGTCCGCGTTTCCTGATCCCTCGGATCCAATTTCGGATCCATTGCCAAGGCCACTTCCAGAGCCAGCGACAGGGCCAGCCACGGGGCCGCTGTCGACTGGCTCTCTGGAAGGCGACCTGCTTGACGGGCTGCTCAGTCCCCTGATGGATGACTTCAGCGACTGGCTGCAACGCGGTCAGGTGTTGTTGCAGCACTGCCCGGAGGCGGTGATGCCAGCCGCCGAACGCCAGGCTCTGGCGGAGTCCCTGGAACAGGCCCTCAAGGACGTGGCCGCCGCCCGTGCCCTGCGGGCCGCCATCTCCACCCCGATGGCCCTGGACATGGAATCCCTGGCTCCCTGGCATCAGCTGGTGCTCCGGGTCTGGGCCCTGGCAAGCCGGCTTCGGCAGGCGGGCATTGTGGTTCCTGCAGCTCCCTGACCACGTCAACACGGTCTATGCCTTCCCTTTCGCCGGTGCTGCCTCCGGAACGCCGTCACATTGCCGTGGGCTATGTGCTCTGGGCCCTGGGCCTGATGGGGGTCTGCGGCCTTCAGCGCTTCTACACCCGACGGCCGGTGAGCGGCACCCTGTGGCTGCTCACCCTGGGGTGTTGCGGCATTGGCCAGCTGGTGGATCTGTTCCTCATGCCCGAATTGGTACGCACGGCCAATCAACCCCTGGCCCTGCATGAGGCCCTGGCGGCCGCCGATGCGGAGAAGACCCCCAGCCTGCAGCGTCAGCTGCTCGTTCTGGCGCGCCAGGCAGGAACCAAGGGGTTCACCATCAACGACGCCATGCTGGCGCTTGAGCTGGGCCGTGATGATGACGTCACCACGGTGCGTCAGGAAATCGATCAGCTGATGGGGGAGCACCTGCTCGACGTCGGGAACGATGAGCGCGGCCGGGTGGTCTACCGCGAATTCTGAGCTCAGGCCTGGCCTGCCTGCCGTTGCCGCTGCAGATCGGCCCGATAGAAGCGCACCAGCTGGTCTGCCCGCTTCACAGGCTGGCCGTAGGCACTGCCGCCATGGCTGGCCGGCAGGGAGGCCCACTCGTTCGCCAGGCGGGCCAGCACCGTGGCATCCAGGCCCCTGCGGTCGAACAGATCGAGAACACCGCGGCGATCCACCAGGAACAGGGCGGCCTGGTCCTGGCTGGCGGGGCCGAAGTCGGGCAGACCAAGGCGCTGCTGTGCTTCCCGCCAGGTTCCCGGCAGGAACTGGTAGGCACCGGCGGCGGCGCTGGTATAGCGCCGCCTGACCGTCACCTCGGGATGGCGCGCCAGGCTGGCAAAGCGGCCGCCCCCGTAGAGAACCCGGTAACCGTCATGGCTGCCGCCCACCCAGGTGCCCTCGGCGAAGCGGATGGTGTTGAGCAGGGCGCGGCGCTCTGGACTGATGGCATAGGCCGTGGCCTGGCCTCCGGCCAGAGCGGCGGTGGCGGCCTGGTGCTGCTGCACGGCCGGAACCGCCTCGGGCTGCCTGCCGGGTGCCGGTGCCACCAAGGGCAGGAGCGGCAAGGCGAGCAGCAGGGAGAAACGGGATCGGGTCGAAGAAATCAGAAGGGCTGATCGCGAGTCCAGAGAGACTGACGGTTAGCTGGGAGGGGCCGCCACCCCCATGCACTGGGGGGTGGACAAAGCTCCCACGGCGTGCTTTCGGACTGGGGATCATGAGTCCAGGCTCCATGAGCAAACCGCAACACAAGGCGAGCGAAGGGAGTTGACACGTGGGGCTTCGCCGTCGCTACCTGGGCATCACCACCGAGGGAACTGACAGTCTGATCAGCTGCACTGATCAACGAGCAGCCCTTCGATCAGCAGAAGATCACAATTGATGACGATCCACACCCGCAACTACTGATCGACCTATGAGCGTGGATAGAAGCCCAGCGCGTCGCGCAGGCGCTGGAGGGTGGTGCTGGCCACGGCCTCGGCCCGCTCTCTGCCCAGCTCCAGAACCTGCTGCAACTGGCTCGGGTCGCTGCGCAGATCGCGGTAACGCTCCTGAACCGGACGCAGGGCCTCCACCACCGTTTCGGCCAGCAGTGGCTTGAAGGTGCCCCATCCCATGGAGGCGCACTGGGCTGTGGCCGCCTCGCGCCCCAGGCCACTCAGAACCGCATAAAGGCCCAAGAGGTTGTCGGCTTCTGGACGCTCGGGGTTGCCGAACTCGAGGCCCATGGTGGGATCGGTCTTGGCACGCTTGATCTTTCTGGTCACCAGCTCGGGGGGGTCGAGCAGGGTGATGCGAGAGCCCTCGTTGGGATCGCTCTTGCTCATCTTGCTGCGGCCATCGGTGAGGCTCATCACCCGGGCCCCGTCCTGGAGGATCAGCGGTTCAGGCACCCGCAGCAGCGGCGCCTCCTCACTGCCGAAGCGGCTGTTGATCCGCTGTTGGGCAATGTCACGGGCCAGCTCGAGGTGCTGCTTCTGATCCTCGCCAACCGGCACCAGGTCAGCGTCATAGAGAAGGATGTCCGCCGCCATCAGCACCGGGTAATCCAGCAGACCGGCGGAGACGTTGTCGCCCTGCTTGACCGCCTTCTCCTTGAACTGGATCATCCGCTCCAGCCAGTTCAGCGGGGTGACGCAGTTCAGCAGCCAGCAGAGCTCGCTGTGGGCCGCCACGTGGCTCTGGACGAACACCGTCGAACGCTGCGGATCGATGCCGCAGGCCAGGTAGAGCGCCGCTGTGGTGAGGGTGTCCTCAGCAAGCCTGGCCGGGTCGTGGGGCACGGTGATCGCGTGCAGGTCCACAACACAGAAGAAGGTGTCGTGGCTGTCCTGCAGGCCGACCCAGTTGCGGATCGCGCCGAGCCAGTTGCCCAGATGCAAGGCACCGGTGGGTTGGACACCGGAGAGAACCCGTTGCCGAGCCATCGCAGTCAGCCGGCGGCGGCCACTTCAGAAGCTGTCGCTTCAGGTGTGGCTGGTTCCGAATCGGTGGATTCGCTGCTGTCGGTCTCAGAGCTGATCAGCTGATCGTCAGCCGGGGCTTCGGCAGGAGCCACCTCCTCTTCGATCGGCGTCGCGGCGGGGCGGGCCGGACGGGCAAAGGGGTTGGCCCGGGCCGCTGGTGCCGGACGGCCTTCGCCACGACGAATCTCGTTGCGGCGCGTTGGGCGGGAATCACCCGATGGCCGGGCATCACCCTGGGCGCGGTGCTCGGCCAGCAGGGCATCGAGCTGACCCTGGTCCAGCATCTGGCCCAGGCTGCGCACCGCAAAGCCCAGCACGGCCACGGTGGAGCGCAGACCGAAGGCCTCCTGCAGAGCCCGGGCCGAGCGCATCTCGTTGTCACTCAGGCGGATGCGAAAACCACCGGGCTCACGGTTGGGACCGGGGCGGCCACCACGGCTGGGTGCGTCGTGCCGGTCCTTGGAGATGGAGGGGGTGGTGTCGTCGGCCATTGCCGCAGCCCTGAGTCAGGCGCAAGTGTGCCGCATCGACGGACAGGTGGAGGCGAACGGTCGTTGCAGCCAGTGCAGACGGTGGGTCTCACCGCTGCCTTGGCGGGGCAGGACCAGCAGGGGCAGGTGAGGAACACCACACTCGAGGCTGTGGCGGTAGCAGCGCAACAACTCCAGGTAGGCCGGCAGGGTCCAGCCGTCATCACCGCGCATCTGCCGGCTCCAGTAGCGCCGCAAGGCCTGCTGGAACGGCAGGAGGTCAAACTCCTCCCAGCACTGCAGCTGTGCGGCCCAGTCCTCCAGGCCCTCTGCCCGCAGCTGGCGGAATCGCGCGAGCTCAGGAGCCTCACCGCTGCCATCGGGAGGCAGGGCCGTCGCCAGGGATTCGACCGGAACCACCTCGAGCCGCAACCAACAGCGGTCCAGCAGCAGTACCGGCAGCTGACCATGCCAGGCGGGAGCGGCGCGCAGGTCGGCAATCAGGCGATTCACCAGCGCCATCTGGCTCGGCCGCAGCAGCGGTGGATTCCCAGGCAGCAGATCAGCCATGGGTTCCTCGGAAGGTGATCTCCGCACTGGCGTATTCCGGGGGCTCAAGGTGGATGGTGCAACGCACCGGGCCGAAACGCTCCTCCAGGTGTTCCTCCACCAACTCAGTGATGCGATGGGCGGTGGGCAGATCGTTGGCCGACACGACGAGGTGCATGTCGATGAACACCTGCTGACCGAGCACACCACGACTGGCGATGTCGTGGCAATTCAGCACTCCGGGTACGGCCATCGCCACGGCATGGATGGCTTCCGGAGCGATCGCGATCTGGTCCACCAGCCAGGGGAGATTCGTGGTGATCACCGACCAGCACACCTTGACCAGCAGCACGCAGAGCGGGATCGCCAGCGCCACATCCAGCCAACTCTGACGCAGGAACACCGCACCGCAAAGGCCGACCAGCACCACGAGGGTTGTCCAGATGTCGCTGCGGGTGTGCAGGGCGTCGGCGATCAGCAGCCGGCTGCCGAGTCTGCGTCCTTCGCCGTGTTCGTAACCAGAGAGGAGAATGTTGAAACCCAGGGCCAGCAGCAGCAGCAGCAGCTCCGGCGCATCCACCCGCAGCGGGGTCAGACCGACACTGATGCGCTGCACGGCCGTCTGCAGGATCTCGAAGGCCGCGAACAGGATGAAGGCGGCGATCGCCAGGGCGCCGATAGCCTCGTATTTGTGGTGGCCATAGGGATGATCCCGATCGGGGCGAGGATCGGAGAGACCGTTGGTGAACAGGCCCAGCAGGCTGGAGAGGCCATCGGTGGCGCTGTGCATGGCATCCGCCAGCACCGCCAGAGACCCCGTGAACAGTCCGACCGCCAGCTTCAGCAGGCTCATGACCACGTTGACCGCCAGGGCGATCAACAGGACCCGCTGCACCTGCCCGCGATTGTCGGACCCCGCCCCGACGGCCATGTCCGGATCTCGATGCGCGTGGCTCCCAAACCTATTGGCAAATCCACAGAACACGGTGCTCACAGAAGCCAGCGATGGTGGCCGGCGCTACGGGCGGCTGATCCGGAGGCGGCTGAGCTAGAGATTCGGCATGTTCGGGTCCCAGCCGTTCCTTCGTGACCAGCCCAGACCACCCCAGCCCAGCGGCTCCTGGTGCCGCCACGGATTCAGCGGCAACCGAACCGGCGACCGATCCTTCAGCTCTGGGTCCAGCGGTGCGGCGTCTGCTGCGTCGAGGGCCCTGGTTACCCGTGGTGGTCGTGGCAGGGAGCGGCTGGCTGGTCAGCGATCTGCTCGGCCATGTCGGCCATGGGCTGATGGCAGCGGCGCTGCCGGCCGCCGCCGCCGCCGCTGGCCTGGTCTGGCTCTCCGGCAGGGGGACGGTCACCGCCAGACTGCCGGCCACCGCGAGCGGACTGCTGCAGCGCTGCGAAGGCCTGATGGAGCAGTTCGTCCAGCTGGAAGGGGCGGAGGGGTCTCGGCAGCAGGAACGACGGCGCGAACTGCAGGAGTGGCGCTCCAGCCAGGAGGAGCCCGGCCTGAGCCTGGCGCTGGTGGGGGTTCAACTTCCGGAAGCCACCGCGATGACGCCGATGCGTGACGCCCTGCGGGGTCGGGCCGCCCTGGCGTTGCACTGGGCCCGGCCTCTGCCGGCGAGCAGCCCGGACTGGCGCTGGCCAACCCTGTTCGAGCGCTGTGATGTGCTCCTGTACCACCTGCGGCTGCCCCTCAGCGCCGCGGATCTCCGTTGGCTGGAAGGCCTGGACGACTGTCCCTGTCTGTGGCTGCTGGCCACGTTCCACGGGTCCGTGCAAGACGGGTCGGCGCAGCGCATGCGCCAGGAGCTGGCCGCCCAGCTGCCTGCGGGGCAGGCGGCGCGGGTTCTGTTCTGGGATGGGTCGAGCGAGACTCTCGCGGCTGCCCTGGAACCGCTGGCGCTGGATCTGCGGCAGCGACCGTTGCAGCTCCGTCGTGACGCCCGGCTGCGCAGCCTGCGCCTGCTGCATCGCCGCTGGCAGGCCGACCTGGAACAGCTGCGCCGCCAGCGCTGGATCCAGCTGCAGCAGCGCACCCAGTGGATCGTGGCGGCGGGGGTCTTCGCCGCTCCGGTGCCCAGCCTGGATCTGCTGGTGCTGGCGGTGGCCAACGGCCTGATGCTGCAGGAGATGGCGCGCCTCTGGGGCTGCTCCTGGTCGATGGCACAGTTGCGCGACGCGGCCCTGGAGCTGGGCAAGGCAGCCCTGGCCCAGGGCGTGGTGGAGTGGAGCACCCAGGCCCTGGCCGCCGCGATCAAGCTGCATGGAGCCACCTGGTTGATCGGTGGCACGGTGCAGGCAGTCAGCGCGGCTTACCTGACGCGGGTCGTGGGCCATGCCATGGCCGACATGCTGGCCCTGACCGCCGGAGTGGCCGCCCCTGATCTGGAACGGATCAAGCGCCAGGCACCGCTGCTGGTCGCCCGGGCCGCCGAGGCCGAGAAACTCGATTGGGCAGCCTTCCTGCAGCAAGGTCGCAACTGGGTGCAGGAACAGTCCAACCGCATCAACGGCGCCGTACCAGCTCTGCCGCAGGCCTCGACCTGAACAGATGTAACAGGATCGTTACTTCTGAAGTAAAGCAACCTGAAGCAACGAAACAATGTATTTCCCAGGCAGCGAATCGCCGGCGCTCTCTAATCAGTTCACGTAACGTTTTTCTAACCGTTCGGGATCATCCCGTCGGCTGATCGCTTCGGTTGCATTCCGGGTTTCCCCGGCTGATGTTCCCTGGAGCGGTTGCGGGTTGCCGCTGTGTCGCCAGACGTTGCCCGGCCCATGGTCTCCCCATAGCATCGGCAGCTCTCAGTGCACCAGCGCAGTGCACAAACGCAGCGCACAAGCGGACCCCATACCTCCATCCCATCCGTCCTCTTCATCCATGACCACTGCCGTCCGCAGCGGCCGCAGCGGAAGCTGGGAAAGCTTCTGTGAGTGGGTCACCTCCACCAACAACCGCATCTACGTGGGTTGGTTCGGTGTGCTGATGATCCCCTGCCTGCTGGCCGCCACCATCTGCTATGTGGTGGCGTTCATCGCCGCCCCTGCCGTCGACATCGACGGTATCCGTGAGCCGGTCGCCGGCTCGCTGATCTACGGCAACAACATCATCTCCGGTGCTGTTGTTCCCTCCAGCAACGCCATCGGCCTGCACTTCTACCCCATCTGGGAAGCCGCCAGCCTCGATGAGTGGCTGTACAACGGCGGTCCCTATCAGCTGGTGGTGTTCCACTTCCTGATCGGCATCTCCGCCTACATGGGCCGGCAGTGGGAACTCTCCTACCGCCTCGGCATGCGTCCCTGGATCTGCGTCGCCTACAGCGCTCCGCTGTCGGCAGCCTTCGCCGTGTTCCTGATCTATCCCTTCGGTCAGGGCTCCTTCTCCGATGGCATGCCGCTCGGCATCTCGGGCACCTTCAACTTCATGCTGGTGTTCCAGGCTGAGCACAACATCCTGATGCACCCCTTCCACATGCTGGGGGTGGCCGGTGTGTTCGGCGGCAGCCTGTTCTCCGCCATGCACGGCTCCCTGGTGACCTCGTCGCTGGTGCGTGAAACCACTGAGAGCGAGAGCCAGAACTACGGCTACAAGTTCGGCCAGGAGGAAGAGACCTACAACATCGTGGCTGCCCACGGTTACTTCGGTCGCCTGATCTTCCAATACGCCTCCTTCAACAACAGCCGCAGCCTCCACTTCTTCCTGGCCGCCTGGCCGGTGGTCGGCATCTGGTTCACCTCCCTGGGCGTGAGCACGATGGCCTTCAACCTGAACGGTTTCAACTTCAACCAGTCGATCCTGGATGGCCAGGGCCGGGTCGTGAACACCTGGGCCGACATCCTCAACCGCGCTGGTCTGGGCATGGAAGTGATGCATGAGCGCAATGCGCACAACTTCCCGCTCGACCTGGCAGCCAGCAGTGCCGCACCTGTGGCCCTGACGGCACCCACCATCGGTTGATCCCAGGGGGCCGCTTCGCCACGCTGATCCCACGATCCCAGCGGAAGCGTCTCGATTCGATCCACAGCCCTGCAGGGTTACTCCTGCGGGGCTTTCTGATGCCTGCCCGTCGCTGGTTCAGCGGCGGGGTCTGCCCGCCAGGGTGCCTAGGCTCTTTCTGGTTATGCCGGCCAGCTTTCCGGCTTTCTGTTCCACCGTGCCATCCCCGTGCTTCGTCCATCGACACCACGCTGACCAGACCAGATGGCCCAGGCGAGCCGGCCTGGCCCTGATCGCGCTCCCCCTTCTGCTGGTCACGGCGGGGTGCTCCGCTCCTCCCACGGTGTCGCCACGGGATCAGGTTTCAGCAGGCTCACCCTCAGCATCCGAGGGGCGTCCCTTGGTGCTCACCACCTTCACGGTGCTGGCGGACATGGCCCGCAACGTGGCCGGAGATCGACTGGAGGTGGCCTCGATCACCAAGGTGGGGAGCGAAATCCATCACTACGAGCCCACGCCCAGCGATCTGCGCCGCGCCCAGGGTGCGGTGATGGTCCTGGAAAACGGCTTCAATCTGGAGCGCTGGGCCCAGCGTTTCACCGACACCATCCAGGGAGCACGACGGGTCGTGGTGACCGAGGGTATGGATCCTCTGCCGATTCGCAGCGATGGACTGGAGTCCACCGGCAGCACAGGCCCAGGCGTGCCCAATCCCCATGCCTGGATGTCGCCCAGCCGTGCCCAGCACTATGTGGACACGATCCGGGACGCCTTCATCGACCTGGATCCGGCCGGAGCCGCCACCTACCGCCGTAATGCCGAGGCCTACAAGCAGAAGCTCGCCCAGCTCGATCAGGATCTGCGTCGCTCCCTGGCGAGGGTGCCGCCCAACCAGCGGATGCTGGTGACCTGCGAGGGAGCGTTCAGCTATCTCGCCCGCGACTACGGATTGCAGGAGGGCTACCTCTGGCCAGTGAACGGTGAAGGGGAAGCCACCCCTCGGCGACAGGCCCGTCTCACCGACGAAGTGCGTCGCCGGAAGGTCCCGGCGGTGTTCTGCGAAAGCACCGTCAGCGACAAAAGCATGCGCCAGTTAGCGGCGGCCAGTGGAGCCCGCTTCGGCGGTACGTTCTACGTCGATTCGCTCTCGGATCCCACAGGTCCCGCGCCTAGCCTGTTGAAGTTGCAGCGACACAACGTCGATCTGATCGTGAAGGGGCTCACGAATGACTGACGCCGCCTGGGGTGCCGATCACAGCACGGCAGGCCAGCTCCGGTCAGGCCTGCGGCTGGAGGTGGAGAACGTCAGTGTGGATTATCACGGAAGCGTTGCTCTGCACGGAGCCAGCCTGGTGCTACCTGCCGGCAGTATCTGTGGTCTGGTTGGCATGAATGGGGCTGGCAAATCCACCCTGTTCAAGGCCTTGATGGGCTTCATCCAACCCTCCTGCGGACGCATCCGCGTCAATGGACTGGGGGTTCAGGATGCGCAGCGCCAGCACGCCGTGGCCTACGTGCCCCAGAGCGAGATGGTCGACTGGGACTTCCCGGTGAGTGTGGAGAACGTCGTGATGATGGGGCGCTATGGCGCCATGAACCTGCTGCGCATCCCCCGTTCCTCCGACCATGCCGCCGTGCGTCATGCCCTCGAGCGTGTGGAGCTGTGGGCCCTGCGCCACCGCCAGATCGGTTCGCTCTCCGGCGGACAACGCAAGCGGGCCTTTCTGGCCCGTGCCCTCGCTCAGGGCGCCTCGGTGCTGCTGTTGGATGAACCCTTCAATGGGGTCGACATCCGCACCGAAAAACTGATCGTTGATCTGCTGCTGCAGTTCCGCCAGGAAGGTCGCTCGATCCTGATTTCGACGCACGACATGGCCCACGTGCGCAGCTTCTGCGATCAGGTGGTGCTGATCAACAAGACCGTGCTGGCCTACGGCGAAACATCCGAGGTGTTCACACCCGAGAATCTGGCCCGCACCTTCGGTGGCGAGGTGCCCGTGATGGGACCGGCCGCCACTGGTGGCGAGGGCTGCTGAGATGGATCTCGCCACCCTGTTGCTGGAGCCCCTGCGCCACGACTTCATGGTCAAGGCGCTGCTGGTGAGCCTTTTGGTGGCAAGCGTCTGCGGCATGCTCTCCTGCTTCATGACCCTCAAGGGCTGGGCCCTGATGGGGGATGCCGTATCCCACGCCGTGATGCCGGGCGTGGTGATTGCCTACGCCCTGGGGCTGCCCTACGCCCTCGGTGCCTTTGTGTTCGGTGTGGGCTCGGTGGCCTCGATCGGTTTCATCAAGCAGAAGACACGGGTGAAGGAGGACACGGTGATCGGCCTGGTGTTCACCGGATTCTTTGCCCTGGGAATCACGCTGGTCTCGAAGGTGCGCAGCACGATCGATCTCACCCACATTCTCTTCGGCAACGTCCTGGGAATCTCGCCGGAGGACGTGACCCAGACCCTGGTGATCTCCCTGATCGTGCTGGCGGTGTTGCTTGTGTTCCGCCGCGATCTGGTGCTGTTCTGCTTCGATCCGACCCACGCCCGCTCGATCGGCATCCGCACCGGAGTGCTCCACTACCTGCTGCTGTCGATGCTGTCGCTGGCGGCGGTGGCCGGGCTGCAGACCGTGGGCATCATCCTGGTGGTGGCCATGCTCGTCACCCCTGGGGCCACCGCCTATCTGCTCACCGATCGATTCGACCGGATGTGCTGGCTGGCCATGGCCAGTGCCTCCCTGGCCAGCCTGCTGGGGATCTATGCCAGCTATTGGTTCGATGCCTCCACGGCCGGCTGCATCGTGCTGTGGCAGACAGGCCTCTTCCTGATGGCCCTGCTGTTCGCGCCTCGCCATGGACTGCTGGCCCACCGCCGCCACCAATCCCAGCCACGATGATGGCGCCTGAGTCTCTGGCAGATCAGCGCTGGCCCTGGTGGCCCCTGCTGCCCCTCTACCCCTACGGCCAACGTCGCACCCTGGTGCGAGAACTGATCGCCGATCAGGTGTGGAGCTTCGAGCAGCTGCAGGGGATCTACTACGTGGCCGTGCCGATCCGGATGACGGTGCTGCGGCTGCAGCAGGGACTCCTGCTCTACGCGCCGGTGGCACCAACGCCAGAAGTACGGCGCCACCTGGCTGCCCTGGAGCAGATCCACGGACCGGTCTGCACGATCGTGCTGCCCACCAGCTCCGGCCTCGAGCACAAACTGCCGGTTCCGGCCATGGCCCGCGCCTTTCCCAAGGCGCAGGTGTGGGTCAGTTCAGGTCAGTGGAGCTTTCCGCTGAATCTGCCCCTGAGCTGGCTGGGATTTCCTGCCAGGCGCACCCACATCCTCGGCAGCGAGGGCTATCCCCATCCCGGTGAGCTGGAGTGGTGCAGCCTCGGTCCACTCAATCTCGGTCTGGGAACCTTCCAGGAGGTGGCCTGCCTGCACCGCGCCAGCGGCAGCGTGCTGATCACCGACGCCCTGGTGAGCATCGGGGATCAGCCACCGCAGCTGTTCGACGCCGACCCGACGCCACTGCTCTTCCACGCCCGTGAACGGGCTGAAGAGCCCCTGGTCGACAGCCCGGCCCAGCGGCAGCGCGGCTGGAAGCGGCTGGTGCTGTTCGCGTCCTACCTCAGGCCCGCCAGTGTGGCCGTACCGCCCCTGGCGCAGGTGCTCGGCCACAGCCTCGCGGCAGGTCTTCGCCAGAAGCGGGCCCACTTCGGCTTTTATCCCTTCCGCTGGCAGCCGGGCTGGGAGCAGGACTTCGAGACCCTGCGGGGCGGCCAGAGCCTGCAGGTTGCCCCGGTGCTGGAGCGGCTGGTATTTCCGCGCTGCCGTCAGGCGCTGGTGGACTGGCTGGTCCAGCTGGGCCGCTGGGGCGAGATGCGATGGTTGATCCCTGCCCACTACGACGCCCCGGTGCCCTGTCACGGCTCCGATCTGGAAGGATTGGCCAGCCAGCTTGAGCAGCGCAGCTGGGCACCGGATAGCGGCGGATGGGAAGTGCTCGCCAGCATCGACCGGCAATTGCTGCGCCTGGGGCTGGTTCCAGAAAATCCCTGATCTGGGATCAGAACTGTCAGTTCAGAGCTTCAGTTCGCCTGGGCAGGCTTCGTCGTCGTCGTCAAGGCCGCCGATGCCGATCAGGGAGGAATCCAGTTCCATGCGCTGCTCCATCTGGCGAAGGAAATAGCCCGTCATCATCGCGGAGGCCAGAAGACCGGCGAGATTGTCACGGCTGGCCTGGATCTTCACCTCAAACTGTTCACCCGGCAACATTCCGAGCAGACCCTGCACATTGTGGCGAATGATTTCCTGCATATCCGGGCTGGCCGAGCGCGCCACGCGCTGGAGCACATCCGGGGATTGTTCCTGCAGGTACTGAATCAGCGAATTGCTGCTGATCGCTTCGGTATCGGTCTTCAGGAACTCCGGGTTGAACATCTCCCTCCGGGGTGCTCTGGAACACGCCTGCACCCTAACCCAAGTGTTCGTTAGCACCATCGAGATCAGCGGACGGCAATCGCGGCAACGATCCGAAGCGTTGCAACGGCCAGTACCGCCACAGAGCCGAGCCGATCAGGCAGTCATCCGGCAAGCTTCCCCAGAGGTGGGAATCGAGGCTGCTGTTGCGGTTATCGCCCAGCACGAAATGATGTCCCGCAGGCACGGTGAGGGGTTCCAGGTCGTAATCGATCAGCTCAGGAGCCCAATCGAGGGAAACGGGTTCGCCGTTGCGCCAGAGGCGGCCCTGCCGCACCTCCACCCGATCGCCAGGTTCGGCCACGATCCGCTTGATCAGGGCAGCCCTGGGGTCGTAACCCGCCGCGATCAGAGGGCTGGGGGGATGGAATACCACGATCGTGCCCAGGGGCAGGGGCAGATCCAGCCGGGCGCGCAGCTTCTCCACCAGCACCCGATCCTCCAGCTGCAGGGTGGGCAGCATCGAGCCGGAGGGAATCCAGCGCGGTTCCAGCACCCACCAACGCAGCAGCAGGGCCAGCACCAGCCACAGCAGCAGCGACTGCAACTGGCGCCGCACGGCCTGCCACCAGCTCGCGCCCTCGGCTGCCATCGGGGAGGTGGACTCGTTGCTCGGCATCGCGAATCGTCGGGGGCGGGCCGGCCGGTGAGGATGATCGGCCCATCTTGACCAACGGAGGCAACGCCAGTGGCGGCCGCGGCCCAATGCAACCTGCAGGCGGCCCTCACCCTGCTGGCGGAGCTGCAGAGGGCTGGCCTGCAGCATGTGGTGTTGTGTCCCGGCAGCCGCTCCGGTCCTCTGGCAGTGGCCGCAGGGCTGCAACAGCAACGGGGCCTGCGGCTGCACACCGCGATCGACGAGCGCTCGGCAGCCTTCTTCGCCCTCGGATTAGGTCGTGCCGAGGGTCGGGCCGCCGCGGTGGTCACCACCTCCGGCACGGCGGTGGCGAATCTGCTGCCGGCCGTGGTGGAGGCCGACTACGGCGCCATCCCCCTGCTGCTGCTCACGGCCGACCGTCCCGTCGCCCTGAAGGGATGCGGTGCCAATCAGACCGTGAACCAGCAGGATTTTCTGCGCGCCAACTGCCGCTGGTATGGAGAAGGCCCGCCCGAGGGACTGGCCGATGCCAGCGAGACATCGCTGCGCAACCTGGCGTGGCAGGCCATGGCCGCCACCGCCGGATCCCCTGCTCCATCAGGACCGGTGCATCTGAATCTGCCCTTCAGCGAACCCCTGCACGGCAACGCCACCGACCTGCTGGCTCTGGCGGCGGCAAGCCTTCCAGAAACACCCAATCGAGCGTCTTCAGAGCTCCTCGATCCATCCGTTGCACTCCCGTTCAATCCTCAGCCTCCTGATCAGCCCGTCGGGCAACGTGCCGAGCCCTTAGGACAACCTGCCCAGCCAGCGGCCACCCACTCCAGCCCTTTGGCCGGTTCACCTGGCGATGCACCCCACCTGGATCCCGACCTCCCCGGAGTGGTGGTGGCGGGACCCTGGCGCGGGCCGATGGCAGCCTTTCCTGCCTTCCTGGAGGCCCTGCGCCAGTGGCAACGGCGCAGCGGCTGGCCGGTGCTGGCCGATGCGCTCTCCAGCCTGCGTGGCTGTCCTGGTCTGGAACTGATCTGCAGCTACGACCTGCTGTTGTGCCACCCCGACCTGCTGCTGGGCCCGACCGATCTGGCCAGCCCTCAAGGGCAGCCCTTGCAGGTGCTGCGGCTGGGTCCACTGCCGGCCAGCCGACGGTTGCAGCAGTGGCTGGGCACTGGCCACCAGCGGCAGGTACTGATCAGCGAAGCGGAACCACGGCCCCTGGATCCGCTCGGCACCGGAGCCCTGCAGTGGGATGGGGGGTTGGTCTCCTGGCTGGCCTCCGCCCCACCGGCCTGGCGATCGGGCTCCCCGGCGCCCGACTGCCTGGCCCTGGGGAGGCAATGGCACCAGGCAGAACAGGCGATGCAGACGTGGCTGGATCAGAAGCTGCAGCCAGACCCTTCCGCCGGGCTCAACGAACCGGGCCTGGCCCGATGGTTGAGTCAGCGGCTGCCGGCCGATCTGCCGCTGCTTCTGGCCAACAGCAGCCCCGTGCGGGACTGGGAGAGCTTCGGGTCATCATGCGCCCCGCACCGCCCCGTGTTCTCCTTCCGCGGCGCCTCCGGCATCGACGGCACCCTCTCGCTCGCCTGCGGCATCGCCGAAGCCCTGGGGGCGGCGGTGCTGGTCTGCGGTGATCTGGCCCTGCTGCACGACTGCAACGGCTGGCTCTGGCAGCAGCAGCTGCGCGGCCGGCTCACGGTGCTGCTGATCGACAACGGCGGCGGCGGCATCTTCGAGCAGCTCTCGATTCGACCCAGCGACGAGGCACTGCTCGATTTCGAGCGTCTGTTCGCCATGCCGCAGGCGGTCGATCCCTGTGCCCTGGCCGCCGCCCACGGGGTCCCGGCCCGTTCGATCAACAGTTGGAGCACCCTGGAGGAAACCCTGGCCTGGGCCCTTCAACTCCCGATGGCCCTGGTGCGGTTGCGGACCGACCGCCGCGCCGATGCCAGCCGGCGCCAGCACTTGCGCACAATGGCGGCAGCACAACCCGATCCCTCTTGAGCACGCCCCCCCAGCCGGTGATCTGGCAGAGCACCGGGTCGTATGAGGACATCCGCTTCGAGATCAGTGAGGAGGGAATCGCCCGCATCACGATTGATCGTCCCCATAAACGCAACGCCTTCCGGCCCCGCACGGTGCAGGAGCTCTGCGACGCCTTTTCGCGGGTGCGCGACAACCCCCGCCTCGGCGTGGTGCTGTTCACCGGTGCCGGTCCGGCAGCCGATGGCGGCTGGGCCTTCTGCGCCGGCGGCGACCAGAGCGTGCGGGGTGACGGCGGTTACCTGGATGAGACGGGCCTGCCTCGCCTCAATGTGCTCGACCTGCAACGGCTGATCCGCAGCCTGCCCAAGGTGGTGATTGCCCTGGTCGCCGGCTACGCCATCGGCGGCGGCCAGGTGCTGCATCTGCTCTGTGATCTGAGTCTGGCGGCGGAGAACGCGGTGTTCGGCCAGACCGGGCCCCGGGTCGGCAGCTTCGACGGCGGTTTCGGCGCCGGCTACCTGGCCCGGGTGGTGGGGCAACGCAAGGCCCGCGAGATCTGGTTTCTCTGCAGGCAATACAACGCCCAGGAGGCCCTGGCGATGGGGTTGGTGAATCAGGTGGTGCCCCTGGAGCAGCTGCAGGCCGAGGGAGTGAGCTGGGCCCGCCAGGTGCTGCGCCACAGCCCCACGGCGATCCGCTGCCTCAAGGCCGCCTTCAATGCCGAAACCGACGGGCTGGCGGGCCTGCAGGAACTGGCGGGTCAGGCCACCCATCTCTTCTACCGAACCGAGGAGGGCCAGGAGGGTCGCAATGCCTTCCTTGAAAAACGCGAGCCCGACTTCTCCTCCTCAGCCTGGCTACCTTGACGGTGGATCACTGCCATCGGATCTGCTCCAGCTCGTGCGCCCCGCCCACCGATCCGAACCGCTACCTGAACCGCTGTTGTGGTCACGGCCGATACCGGACAAGCGGTTCCAGCCGTTCCAAAAGGCGGATCCCATCTGCCGCGGGCTGCGCCAGACCACCCTGGCTGGACTGATCACCCTGGGACTGGCAGCGGGACTGATCGCTCCTGACGCCCATGCCAGCACTCAGACCAGTGCCGGCAGCCAGCTGGTTGACACCAAGCAGGGCGTGGCCGTGGCCACCCCAGCCTCAGACGAGGCCCCCGGTGGACTGGAGCTGGTGCTGGATCGCCGCCAGCGACGCCTGCTGGTGCTCGAGAACGGCCAGGAAATCCGGCGCTTTCCGGTGGCGGTCGGCATGCCGGGCTGGGAAACCCCCGTGGGCCGGTTCGAGGTGATGGAGCTGCGGGCCAACCCGGTCTGGGAGCACCCGGCCAATGGTCGCCTGATTCCCCCCGGTCCGGCCAACCCCCTGGGCAGCCGCTGGATCGGCTTCTACCGCGACTGCAAGGGCCGCCGCGGCTTCAACGGCCAGGAGCACCTGGTGGTGCAGGGGTGCGTCACCGCCGGCTTCCATGGCACGCCCAACCGCGCCAGCGTCGGGCAGGCGGTATCGCACGGCTGCGTTCGCCTGTACGACGAGCACGTGCAGGCGCTGTACAACCTGGTCCAGCTGGGAACCCCCGTCACGGTCCTGCCGTGACGGTGCCGAGCCGACAGGACTGACCAGGCTGAACGGGGCAGTCCGTTGGCATGGCTCTGTGGAAAGCGCCCGTAATATGCCGCCATCTCTGGCAGGATTTCGATGCGGGTGTTGTTCGCCGCCGCAGAATGCGCGCCCATGATCAAAGTGGGCGGCATGGGGGACGTAGTGGGCTCCCTGTCCCCTGCCCTGGCTGCGCTTGGCCATGACGTGCGCATCATCATGCCGGGTTACGGCAAGCTCTGGAGTCTTCTGTCAATTCCAGACGAACCGATCTGGCGTGGACACACGATGGGCACCGATTTCTCGGTGTTTGAAACCCGCCACCCCACCAACGGGCTGCCGATCTATCTGGTGGGTCATCCGGTGTTCGATCCGGAGCGGATCTATGGCGGTGAGGATGAGGATTGGCGCTTCACCTTCTTCGCCAGCGCCACCGCAGAATTCGCCTGGAACGGCGGTTGGAAGCCGCAGGTGCTGCACTGCCACGATTGGCACACCGGCATGATCCCGGTGTGGATGCATCAGGACCCCGAGATCAGCACGGTCTTCACCATCCACAACCTCAAGTACCAGGGTCCCTGGCGCTGGAAGCTGGAGCGGATGACCTGGTGCCCCTGGTACATGCAGGGCGATCACACCATGGCGGCGGCCCTGCTCTATGCCGATCGGGTGAATGCCGTCTCACCCACCTATGCGATTGAGATCCGCACCCCCCAGTACGGCGAACACCTCGACGGGCTGCTCAATTACATCAGCGGCAAGCTGCGCGGCATCCTCAATGGCATCGACACGGAAGACTGGAATCCGGCGACCGATCCCACCCTGCCGGCCACCTTCACGCCGGCCGATCTGAGCCCTCGGGCGCGCAACAAACGGGCTCTCCAGGAACGCATGGGTCTCAGCCTGAGCCCGCGCACCTACCTGATGGGCATGGTCAGCCGGCTGGTGGATCAGAAGGGGGTGGACCTGCTGCTGCAGGTGGCAGACCGGGTGCTCGCCTACACCGACAGCCAGATCGTGGTGCTCGGCACCGGCGATCGAGGCTATGAATCGGGCCTCTGGCAGATGGCGGCCCGTCATCCAGGCCGCTTCGCTGTGTTTCTCACCTACGACGATGCCCTGTCACGGCTGATCTACGGCGGCAGCGATGCCTTCCTGATGCCCAGCCGCTTCGAACCCTGCGGCATCAGCCAGATGCTGGCGATGCGCTACGGCTCGGTGCCGGTGGTGCGCCGGGTCGGCGGACTGGTGGATACCGTGCCGCCCCACGATCCGATTGCCGGCACGGGAACGGGCTTCTGCTTCGATCGCTACGAGCCGGTCGACTTCTTCACCTCGATCGTGCGCTCCTGGGAGGCCTACCGCCACCAGAGCAGCTGGGAGGAGTTGCAGCGCCGCGGCATGACCCAGGACATGAGCTGGAGCCGCTCCGCCCTCGAATACGACGTCATGTACCGCGATGTCTGCGGCGTCAAGGAACCCACCCCCCTGGCGGAGGACGTGGAGCGCTTCTCCCAGGGCCAGGATGCCGATCCCAGTCTGCGGGGTGGCCAGGCACCCGCTCCGGATGCCTCCCTGAGTCAGGAAGGGCGTGGCAGCCGCAATCCGCTCAACCTGCTGCGCCGCCGCCTCAATGGGTGAATGGGAACGGGGCGAACCGGTCACCCTGGAGTCTCGCCCCGCCAACACCGCCCCCCTGCCGGTTGTCTACGAAAGTCCGTGGCGGCTGCTGGGCCGCGACCTGACCGCCCTTACGGCCAGCCTGCGGCTGTTGGCCCGGGAGCTCCTGAGGCGCAACAACAGCGGCGATCTGCCGCGACCGGGGCCCTGGCCCCGCGACCTTGCGCCCCTGTTCTGGCCGCTGGTTCTGGCGGTGACGCTGACGCTCAGCGGTCTGCTGGTCTGGACTCTGCAGCGCCGCCCAGCAGCGTCTCCGACTCCTGCTGCCCAGGGGGTGATCGACAGCACCCCGCTGGCCAGTGGTGCTGAAAGCCCAGGCACCCAAGCCCAGCTGCCCCCGAGCGAGCGCAACACAAACAGCCAGCAGGGCAGCGCGACGCTTGAGCAGGACAGCGGGACGATCAAGACCGCCAAGGGGACAGCAACAGCCAGCGGCATGGATCAAGCGCTGCCCCAATCGGAGGACATCACCGGATCCGCTGACCCGCAGCCCACGGACACCTCGACCAGGGACACCCCGACCACGGCCAGTCAGGCGGACAGCGGCTACATCGCCGATGGCGACGGTCTGATCGAAGGACCGGCCACCTGGCTGGAGCTGATCGAGCAGCCGAAACTCGGCAGCGTGATCCTGCGGCTGGATGCGCCCTACAGCCTGCTTCGGCCGGAGCAACGGCAACAGCTGGCCGAGCGCTGGTGGGAGCGCGCCCAGAGCCAGGGGTTCGAACGCCTGGAGCTGCGCGACATCCATGGGCGCCTGCTGGGGCACTCCGCAAGGCTCGGATCCGGCATGATCCTGCTCGATCCTGGCCTGCTGCCCCCATGGCGATCCGCCTGAATGAACTGGAGGAGCTCTGGGGCGCGCCCCTGCGGGCAGCAGCGGAGCATCAGGACGTCCAGCCCGGGGCAGGGCTGACGGAGCTGCGCACGGAGCTGCGTATCGAACCCGATGCCATCTGCACCGACAGCCGCCGCCTCCAACCGGGAGATCTGTTCGTGCCCCTGGTGGGCGAGACCTTCGATGGCCATGCCTTCCTGGAGCAGGCCCTGGCCGGCGGCGGTGCTGCGGCAGCGATCGCCCAGGCCGATCGGCTCACGGAAGCCCAGCAGCAGCAAATGGCCGACCTCGGCCGCCCGCTCTGGCTCGTGCCGGACACGCTGCTGGCTTATCAGCAGCTGGGAAGGCTCTGGCGCGACCAACTGCGGGCTCCCGTGGTGGCCGTGACCGGCTCAGCCGGCAAGACCACCACCCGGGAGCTGATCCGCGCTTGCCTGGACTCCTTGGGGCCGGTGGTGGCGAGCAGCGGCAACGAGAACAACGACATCGGCGTGCCCCTCACCCTGCTCAAGGCCCGCACGTCCACCGCCGCCCTGGTGGTGGAAATGGGCATGCGCGGCCTGGGCGAGATCGAGCGGCTCAGCCACTGCGCGGCTCCAGATGTGAGCGTGATCACCAACATCGGCACGGCCCACATCGGCCGCCTCGGCAGCCGGGAGGCGATCGCCCAGGCCAAGTGTGAAATCTGCCTCGGCCTCAAACCAGACGGCCTGCTGGTGATTCCGGCGGGGGATCCGCTGCTGGAGACGGCCCTGGCCAGGGTCTGGTCGGGAGAGGTCTGGCGGGTGGCCCTGAGCAGCGACCCAGCCGCTGAACCGCTTCCACCGGCTGATTGGATCGGTCATCTCAACGACGATGGCAGCCGCCTGGAGGTGCACCACAACGGCCGGATCGAGTCGGTGAGCCTGCCCCTGGAGGGACAACACAACGCCAGAAACCTCCTGCTGGCGCTGGCCGTGGCCGATCGGCTGGGCGTGGAACCCCAGGCCCTCACGGCTCTGGAGGTGGACGTGCCCGGCGGCCGCAACCGGCGGCGGCAGATGGGTGGCCTCACCGTGCTGGATGAGACCTACAACGCCTCGCCGGAGGCGGTGCTGGCGGCCCTGGAGCTGCTGGCATCCCAACCGGGGCGCCGGTTCGCCGTGCTCGGCACGATGCTGGAGCTGGGTGATCGCAGCCTGGACTTACACCGTCAGGTGGCCGAACGCGCCGCGGCCCTGGGGTTGGATGGACTGGTGATTGTGGATGGTGGGGAGGAAGGCACCGCCATGTTCGAAGCGGCTCACTCTCTGCCCCGGCTGGCGCGCGTCGCTGAGGCGATTGAAGCGATGGATCCGCTACGGGGCTGGATCAACGCCGGCGATGTGGTGCTGCTCAAGGCGAGTCGGGGCGTGGCTCTGGAACGGCTGTTGCCGTGTCTGGAGCGGGAGAGCTGGAACTGATCGAAGCCTTCAGCCCGTTGTGAGCGCTCAACCCGGTTGACGACGAGAGGCGAGCAGCCGATCCATCTGGCAGGTGTTCCAGGTGGAGCCGCCCCAGCGCTCGCCGATCGCCGCTGCCAGGGCTGAGGCCACCAGCAGCCAGGGCAACAGCTGGGCATCACCCTGCAGGGTGAACACAAACACCCCACAGAACAACGGGGTGCGGCAGGCCCCGCTGAACAGCGCCGCCGCCGCCACCGCAGCAACCGCCGCCTGCTGATCGGCTGGCAGGGCCTGGATCCAGGGGGCAATCAGCACCGCACCGAGGCTCATGGTGTCGTGCATCAGGCCACCCGGTGCCCCCACGGAAATGCTGAGCAACGGACCCAGCAGACGGGGCAAGCCAGCCCAGACCGGCGAGGACGAGTCACCAGCCAGGCCCGGGCCGAGGGACAGGGAGCCATCGTTGAGGCTGAGACCACTGCTGGCGAGGGCCAGCAGGGCAAAGGCCGTGGCCAGTGCCAGGGCCGCCCGCCAGGGGTGGCTGCGCAGCAGGCCGGCCACCCAGGCGCTGCAGGGAATCAGCAAGCGCACGAACAGCACCCCGAGCAGACCCATCACCAGCGTGGTGAGCAGCAGGGTGGGCCAGAGGGCAGGAGGCAGAAGCCGCCCCAGGGGCAGCTGGGCCAGCGCCGCCAGCCGGGCCGGCTGAGCCTCTGAGGCGGAGCCGAAGGCCTCGGACAGCACCGTGCCGAGACCCGCCAGCAACAGGGTCGGGAAAACCAGCGGAAAACCTTTGACGGCGCTCAGCTCCTCGAGGCCATAGGCCACCCCCAGCAAGGGGGAGCGGAACGCGGTGCCAAGACCGGCCGCTCCTCCGATCGCCACCAGCAATGAGGTGGGCAGCAGGCGAAGTGGGGTGAGCCAGCGGCGCAGGCCCAAGAGGCAGGAGGCGCCCAGGGCGGCAGACGGGGATTCCGTCCCCACCGACAACCCAGCCAGATGGGTGAGGGCCAGGAGCGGCAGCCGTGCGAGCTGAACCCGCCAATCCAGGCTGGCCAGATACGCACCTTCGTCGCGGGAGTAGCTGCCGTCGGACGCCTCGGGGGCCGGGCGCTGCAGCAGCAGCAACCCCGTGAGGCCCCCACCTCGGCCCCTTGCCAGCGGACCCCAGGCCAGCCGCACGAACAGCAGCGTTCCCGCCAGGGTGATCAGCGGCAGCCAGAACGGCAGGGCCTCGGACCCGCCCAGGGGCCACAGCCGCTGCAGACGGAATCCCTGCGCCGACAGCCATTGATAGGGCTGCTCCGCCGCGGTGATCACCACGGCGGAGAGCAGCAACGAGAGCAGCAGGGGCAGGGAGAGCAACATGGTGAACCCCTGGCGATCAGGCCGGACCGGGCCAGTTCTCCTTGATCAGCTGGCGGGCCCGGCCGATTGCCAGGGCACCGCTGGGTACGTCCTTGGTCAGGGTGGAGCCGGCCCCCACCGTGACCCGTTCCCCGAGATTGATCGGGGCCACCAGCACCGAGTTCGCCCCGGTCTTGCTGCCGGCCCCGATCACGGTGCGGTGCTTGCGGAGGCCGTCGTAGTTGGCGGTGATCGTGCCCGCACCCACATTCACGCCGGAGCCGAGATCGGCATCGCCGATGTAGCTGAGGTGATTCACCTTCACCTCCGCCTCCAGCACGCTGTTCTTGATCTCCACGAAGTTGCCGACGCGGCAGCCAGCCGCCAGGTTGCTGCCGGCCCGGAGCTGGGCGAAGGGCCCGATCGCGCAGCCATCGGCGACAACGGCGCCGCGCACCACCGAGTGGAGCACCTCCACGCCACAACCGAGTTCAGAGTCTTCGATCAGGCAGCCTGGACCGATGCGGCAGCCATCGCCGATCACGCTGCTGCCCCGGAAATGGCATTGCGGTTCCACCACCACGTCGCGGCCGAAACGGCTGCCATCGCTGAGGGTGCAACTGGGTGGATCCACGAAGGTGACCCCCTCGGCCATCCAGTGGCACCGCAGCCTGTCCTGGAGCACGGCTTCACACTGGCTGAGCTGCAGGCGGTCGTTGACGCCGTTGATCTCATCGGGATCGCTCACCTCCAGATGGAAGGCCGGCTGCAACAGAGCCACCGTGTCGGTGAGATAGAGCTCCCCCTGGTCGTTGTCTGAAGTGAGCAGGGGCAGCACCGCCGCCAGTTTTGGCCAGTCGAAGCAGTAGATGCCGCCATTGATCAGGTCGGTGTCTCGCTGGGCCGGGTTGCAATCGAGATGCTCCACGATGGCGCTCACCTGCCCCTCGGCATCGGCGAAGACGCGGCCGTATCCGGTGGGATCGTCGAGCCGGGCGGTGAGCAGGGTCACGGCAGCGCCGCTCTGGCGATGGCGGTCCAGCAGCTGCTCCAGGGTCTCCGGCCGCAGCAGCGGCACATCGCCGTTCAACACCAGCAGCTCGCCGCTGAAACCGGCCAGAGGCTCGAGCAACTGCTGAACGGCGTGGCCGGTGCCGTTCTGCGGCTGCTGCAACACGTACTCCAGACCGGTCAGATGGCCCAGCTCCTGCTCAACCCGCTCGGCCTGGTGGCCAACAATCAGCAGCTGCCGCTCAGGCTCCAGGGTTCGGCAACTGCGCAGCACCCGCTCCACCAGGGTGGCGCCGGCCAGCGGCTGCAACACCTTGGGGCGGTCGCTCTTCATGCGGGTGCCCTTTCCGGCGGCCAGAACGGCAACGGCGAGCATCAGTGAAGGCGGCATCTGCGGCGGAATCTACCGGCGGTGACCCTCCAGGCCCCAGCGACGGCGCCAGGCACTGCTGGGTTCAGCGCCCGCCATGGCCTGCTCCAGCTGGCGACGCTGATGGATCGCGGCCGCCGTGGAGCACCCACTTGGATCGCGGTAGGGGTGACCGGCGCTGGTCGTGAGGTGCTCCCACTCCATCGGCGTGAGCGGCCGCAGCCTGTCGGATGGGGGCAGCGGCTCTGGACTGGCGGCCGTGCCCCCACTCCAGCGGCGGCGGCCAGAACCCGCGCCAGGCATCGCCGGATTCGGGGGCGAGGGGATCGTGCTCAACTGAAGACCAGCCCGACGCAGGGTCTGGCGCACGGCCGCCGCCGAGCAGTAACTCAGCCAGCGCCCCTGGGGGGCCAACAGGCTCGCCATCGCAACTAAGACCTCCTCCGTCCAGAGCTGCGGGCAATGGGCTGGCGAGAAGGCATCCATCAGCACCAGGTCACAGCGGCCGGCCAGCTCAACGGCCAGGCGAGGCAGGCTGCGGCGCGCATCGCCCCAGAGCATCGAACCGCGAAACACCGGATCCAGCGGTGGAGGATCCAGAACCGCCCGATCCAGAAGACCCGAACCCTGACAACCTGAATCCTGCGGGGCCAAAACCTGACCCACTTGGCGGTGAAGGGTCTGCAGCACTGCCAGGGTGGAGGGCAGCCACTGGGAGCGGAAGCCTGGGTCGGCCAGGGCAAGGGCGAGCGGTTCGGGATCCAGCTCCAGGCCCCACCAGCGCAGCCGCAGACCTCGGGCGGCGGCAGCCTCGATCAGGGCGGCGGTGTTGGTGCCGGTGCCCACACAGCACTCGACCACCAGCAGCTCCCGGCCAGCCGGGAAACGCTCCAGATCGGCCGGCCCCACGAACTTGGCCAGGGCTTCGGCCAGGGCTCCCTCGGCGCTGTGGAACGCCTCACGGAAGGCGGTGCTGTAGAGGCTGAAGCTGCCGTCGGCCGTGCAACGGGACTGGAGAGCGCTGCTGGAAAGGTCGTGCAGGGAGCCGGCCGTGCTGTTCGTGGCTGAAGCGGCCACGGACCTCAGGCCCGCAGGCGAGCCAGATCGTCCCAGAAGCCGGGATAGGACACGGCTGCCGCCTCGGGCCGCGCCAGGCTGGTGGCACCCTCTGCCACCAACGACGCCACCGCCAGGCTCATGGCCACCCGGTGGTCGGTCTCGCTGTCCACGGCGGTGCCGCGCAGCACGGTGGGACCCGTGATCGCCAGGCCATCGGCGAACTCCTCCAGGCGAGCGCCCATGGCGCCGAGCTGGCGAGCCATCACCGCCAGCCGGTCAGTCTCCTTGACCCGCAGCTCTTCGGCATCGCGGATGCGGCTGACCCCCTCGGCAAAGCAGGCCGCGACGGCCAGCACCGGAATCTCATCCACCAGACGGGGAATCAGATCACCGCCGATGTCGAACGCCTGCAGGGGCCCATGGCAGACGTGGAGATCCCCCACCGGCTCGCCCGCCACATCACGGGCATGGCGCACCTCGATGGCGGCACCCATCTGCTGCAACACCTCGAGAATGCCGGTGCGGCTGGGATTGAGTCCCACATTTTCGACCGTGAGCTCGGCTCCGGGGGTGATGGCGGCAGCCACCAGCCAGAAGGCCGCGGAGCTGATGTCGCCAGGCACCACCACGCTCTGCCCCCGCAGAGCCGGGCCTGGGGTCACGGTCACATCGTTGGCGGCGGAGCCACCCACCACCAGGTGGGCGCCGAAGGCCCGCAGCATCCGTTCGCTGTGGTCGCGCGACTGGGCCGGTTCGATCACGGTGGTGGGACCCTCGGCGGTGAGGGCCGCCAGCAGGATGGCGCTCTTCACCTGGGCCGAGGCCACCGGGGTGTAGATGGTGGTACCGCGTAAGGGCTGACCCAGCACCGCCAAGGGCGCAAAGTTGCCACCCTTGCGGCCATGGATCTGGGCACCCATGCCGGCCAGGGGTTCCCCGACACGCCGCATCGGCCGACCCCGCAGGGAACGATCGCCGCTGAGTACGAAGTGGCGGCCGCAGCGACCCGCCAGCAGCCCCAGCATCAGCCGCATCGTGGTGCCGGAATTGCCGCACTCGAGCACATCGCCCGGTTCCTGAAGCCCATCCAGCCCCACCCCCTGCACCAGCACCGGCTGGCCGGCCTCGATCGGCGAGACCTCCACCCCCATGGCCCGCAGGCAATCGGCGGTGCTGAGCGGATCCTCGGCGGGCAGCAACCCCTCAATGCGGGTCTCCCCCTCGGCGATGGCGCCGAACAGCAGAGCCCGGTGGGAGATCGACTTGTCGCCCGGCACCCGCACCGTGCCCCGCAGGGAGCCTCCGGCCGGCAGGTGCAGCGGGGCTGGAATCGCGGCGGCGGAGGTCAAGGGAACCGGTCGGAGCGGGATCTTGATCCTATGGAGAGCCCGCTGCGGGCTTCCGCTGGGAGGGCTCAGCCGGGGTTGGGCTTGCCAGGGCACCGGGCGAGCAGGGCCGCTGCAGCCAGGATCAGGGCCACCAGCAGGGCCGACAGCAGCATCGCCGCCACGATCTGCCCCTGCTCCAGGGCAAAGGCGACGCCGAACGCCCCCACCACGCCGATCAGCCCAACGGGTCAGATCAGCCGATCAACCCAGCAGCAGGCCCTGCTCCTCCCCGATCGAAGCCTCGGCACTGCGCAGATCGAACAGCAGTTCAGCCAGAGTGAGGCGGCCCAGCTCCCGCTCCATGGCGCGGCGCAGGCGCTGCTCCAGGGCCGCCGCGACCCGATCGCTGGCCTTGGGCAGCTCCAGGGAGGCGGGGTCTTCGCTGGGGTCGGCGGAGACCGCCGCCAGAATGGCCGCCAGGGGGATTTCCTCTGTTGGCAGAGCCAGACGGAAACCGCCGCGGCGACCCCGGCGGGATTCGAGCAGCCCGGCGCGGCGCAGCCCCAGGAGCTGCTGCTCCAGCATCGGCGCGGGCAGCTCCAGAGCAGTCGCCAGGTCGGTGCTGGATCGCCAGACCTGCGGCGCCAGGGCCAGCTGCAACAGGGCCTGGAGGGCGTAGAGCCCACCTTTCTTCAGCATGGCTCTGGCCGCTGGGGCGTCATCGCAGGTTGGCCAGCCGTTCCAGCACGTGCTCGAGGGTGTACCCGAACAGGGCCGGATCGGGCTGGTTCTGGCCCACGTCCGCCAGCCCCAGCTCCTGCCAGCGGGCATCGAGGCGGGCCTCCAGCTCTGCAGGCCGGCGGAGTGGTTCACCCCAGGGATGGCGCTTCTCGGGGCCGATCTTGGTGGTGGCATCAATCGCCAGGCGGCCACCCAGACCCAGCCGCTCGCTGGCGAAATCAAGGCTGTCGAACGGGGTGTTCTCCAGCACGAACAGATCCCGCTGGGGATCCACCTGGGCACTGATCGCCCAGATCACCTGGCGGGGATCGCGGATGTTGATGCTCTGATCCACCACCACCACGAACTTCGTGTAAGTGAACTGCGGCAGAGCACTCCAGAAGGCCATGGCGGCACGCCTGGCCTGGCCGGGATAGGCCTTGTCGATGGCGATCACGGCCAGCTTGTAGCTGAGGCCCTCCATCGGCAGGAAGAAATCGACGATCTCCGGGATCTGCTGCCGCAGGATCGGGGTGTAGATGCGGTTGAGGGCGATGGCCAGCATCGCGTCCTCCTTGGGGGGCCGGCCGCTGAAGGTGGTGAAGTAGATCGGGTCGCGCCGCTGGGTGACGCACTGAAACCGCACCAGCGGTGAGGCCTCGACACCGCCGTAGAAGCCCATGTGGTCGCCGAACGGGCCATCGGCCAGCTCCTCGCCGGGAGTGATCGTGCCCTCCAGCACCAGCTCACTGTGGCTGGGAACTTCCAGATTCACCGTCTTGCACTTGGCCAATCGCACGCCCTCACCGGCGTAGAGGCCGGCAAACAACCACTCGCTCAACTGCACCGGGATCGGCGTCGCCGCCGCCATCACCAGCAAGGGGTGCACCCCGATGGCGATCGCGATCTCCAGCGGCTTGCTCAGCGCCGCCGCCTTGCGCAGGTGGCGAGCGCCGCCCCGCACACTCAGCCAATGCACCGTCATCGTGTTGATCGACTGCCGCTGCAGGCGGTAGACGCCCACGTTGGGGGTCCCCGTTTCCGGGTCCTTGGTGATCACCAGACCCAGGGTGATGATGCCGCCGGCATCGCCCGGCCAGGGCCGCAACAGGGGCAGGGCATCGAGATTCACCTGGTCCCCCTTGAACACCTGCTGGTGGCAGGGGGGGGTGAGGTCGAGATCGGGGCGGGCCTTGACCAGATCCCAGAGCAGGCCGCCGAACCTGGCTGCTTCCTGCAGCCCCTTGGGGGGGCGAGGCTGTTGCAGCAGGGCCAGCCGCTCGCCGAGGGCCTCGAGCTCCTCGGGTCGCTCCATGCCCATGCTCCACAACACCCGCTCCTGGGTGCCGAGCAGGTTCACGGCCACCGGCATCGTGCTGCCGATCACGTTCTCGAACAGCAGCGCCGGCCCGCCAGCGCTCAGCACCCGATCGGCGATGGCCGCCAGCTCCAGATCGGGATTCACCGGGGCGGTGATGCGGCGCAGCTGACCGCGCTGCTCCAGCAGGGTGAGATACCCGCGCAGATCACGGCGGGAGGCGCCGTTGAAACCCCGGAATGAACCCGCGTCCACCGTTGGCCCGCCAGCCTGAACGCCGATGCTCCGCACCATCACCAATCCCTTGCGGTGCCTACTGTGACGCACCCCTGTGGCGACCGCGGCCGTGCTCCTGTCCTATTTCCATACCTCCGAATGCGTCCCCCCGGTGACCTCCGTGGCGGAAGGCGGCCCGGATGCCGCGGTGGTGATCGATGTGCTGCGAGCCACCACCACGATCGCCTGGTCCCTGAAGAACGGCGCCGAAGCGATCCAGGCCTTCGCCGACCTGACGGAACTGAACACCGCCGCCGCCGCCTGGCCCGCCGAACATCGCCTCAAGGCCGGCGAGCGCGGCGGCAAGCGGGTGGAGGGCTACGACCTGGGCAATTCGCCCCTGGCCGTGGTGCCGAAGCTGGTGGCCGGCAAACGCATCTTCATGAGCACCACCAACGGCACACGCTCCCTGGCGGCGGTGCAGGCGGTGCCCCAGCTGCTCACGGCCTGCCTGCCCAACCGCAGCGCCGTGGCCCGGCGACTGGTGGAGACCGGCGCTGAGCGGGTCTGGATCGTGGGCAGCGGCTGGGAGGGGGATTACTCCCTGGAAGACAGCCTCGCGGCCGGCGCGGTGGCCTCGGCCGCCATGGAGATGGCGGTGGCCCCCCACGTTGGCGTGCGCTGCGGCAATGACGAAATGCTCGCCGCTCTGGCCCTCTGGCAGCAGTGGCGCCACGACACCGAAACCTGCCTGCGTGCCGCCAGCCACGGCCAGCGGCTGATCGGGCTTGGCAACCACGACGAAGACTTCGCCTGCTGCGCCGCCGTGGACACCCTGACGATCGTGCCGCGGCAGAGCGCTCCAGGGGTGCTGGAAGCCAGCTGAACCGGCCCTTTTCGGTGGAGAGAGCGGCGGGCTGGAAGGGGCTGGGCATGTCCCTTACAGTTCGCCGGTCGTGACGGGATGACGGGTGAGCAGTTTTCTGGCGGCAGCACTGCAACTCACCAGCACTCCGGATCCTGACGCCAATCTCGCGGCTGCCGAGGAGCAGATCGAACTGGCGGCCCGCCGTGGCGCTGAGCTGGTGGGACTGCCCGAGAACTTCGCCTTCATGGGAGAAGACAGCACCCGGATCGACCTGGCCGCCGACCTGGCCGAGCGCTGCAGCCGCTTCCTGGTCACCATGGCGCGCCGCTACCAGGTGACCCTGCTCGGTGGCGGTTTTCCCGTGCCGGCCGGTCCTGGTCACACCTTCAACCGGGCCGAGCTGGTGGGCAAGGAAGGACAGCTTCTGGCCCGTTACGACAAGATCCATCTGTTCGATGTCGACCTGCCGGACGGCATCACCTACCGCGAGTCGGCCACGGTGCAGCCCGGCCAGCAGCTGCCCCCCGTGGTGGATGTGCCCGGCCTCTGCAGGATCGGTCTGTCGATCTGCTACGACGTGCGCTTTCCGGAGCTCTATCGCCACCTGGCCCAGGCGGGAGCCGAACTGCTGATGATCCCGGCGGCCTTCACCGCCTTCACCGGCAAGGATCACTGGCAGGTGCTGCTCCAGGCCCGGGCGATCGAAAACACCGCCTATGTGGTGGCCCCGGCCCAGACCGGCCTTCACTACGACCGGCGTCAGACCCATGGCCATGCGCTGGTGATCGATCCCTGGGGCACGGTGCTGGCCGACGCAGGCGTGGCCCCCGGCCTGGCCGTGGCACCGGTGGATCGGGATCACGAAGGCCGGGTCAGGGCTCAGATGCCGAGCCTTCAGCACCGCCAACCGGCGTTGTTCTGACCGGTATGCCGTTCTTTCGCATGCCCCTGTTTCGGATGACGCTCAAGCGCCTGCCGCTGTTCCTTGCCCCACTGCTGCTGGCGTTCGCTGCGCTTCCCGCGTGGGCTGCCAGCACCCTTGGCGCCTGGCGCATCACCCGCGAGGGCATTCTTGAGCTGCGCACGACCCCAGGCGTTCAGATCCAGGCCTTCTTCGAGGAGGGATCCGGGGGGCGCGGCCCCCGGATCTGGGTGGATCTGCCCGGCGCCCCCCAGCGCAGCCGCTCGATCAGCGGTGGCGGAGCGATTCGAGAAGTACGGATCGGAAAGCCCGATCCCGGAACCACGCGACTCGTGGTCGAGTTTCAGCCAGGCACCCGGCTCGACCCCCGCCAGCTGAGGCTGGTCGGCACCTCCCGCGACCGCTGGCGCATGGATCTGCCGGGGCTTCCGAGGCGCTCGGCAGTCGCCATGGGCGAGGGCGATATCAACGCTGCCACGGTGGCCAGCGCCGGATGGACCAGAGGTGGCGGCAATTTCAGTTCGGCCACCACACCACTGTCAGCCGATGGCCTGCCAGTGGTGCCGAGAGGCCGCTTCAAGGTCGTGATCGATCCAGGCCATGGCGGCCCCGATCCAGGTGCGGTCGGGATCGGTGGATTGCGTGAAACCAACGTGGTGCTTGATGTGGGGCTGCAGGTGGCCCAGCTGCTCCAGGCCAGAGGCGTGCAGGTTCTGATGACCCGCACTTCCGAGGTGGACGTCGACCTGCCCCCGCGGGTGTCCCTGGCCAACAGCAACCGCGCCGATGTGTTCGTGAGCATCCATGCGAACGCTCTGAGCATGGCGCGGCCGGACGTGAACGGAATCGAGACGTTCTATTTCCAGGGCAGCAATTCCAGACAGCTGGCCGCGTCTCTGCAGCGGCAGATGCTGGCGATCTCTCCCGGCACTCCGGATCGGGGTGTCCGCACCGGGCGCTTCTACGTGATCCGCCGCACCGTGATGCCGGCCTCCCTGGTGGAGATGGGATTCGTGACCGGCAGGATCGACGCCCCCCGCCTGGCCGATCCGAACTTCCGCCGCCGCATGGCCCTGGCCCTGGCGACCGGAATCCTCGAGTACCTGCAACGCTCTTGAGCCTTCTCATCGGCCTGTTCGACAGTGGTCTCGGTGGTCTGACCGTGCTGCGCCAGATCCAGGCGCTCTACCCCCATTCCCCCTGCCTCTACCTCGGGGATACCGCCCGGGTTCCCTATGGCGAGCGCACCCCTGACGACATCCGCGCCATCGCCGCTGAGGTGGTGCACTGGCTGCGGCTGCAGGGGGTGGGTGTGCTGGTGATGGCCTGCAACACCTCCAATGCCCTGGCCCTGGATGTGGCCGTGGCCGAAGCAGGTGTGCCAGTGGTGGGCCTGATCGACAGTGTCGCCAGCGAACTCTGCAGCGACCGGATCGGGGTACTCGCCACCCCAGCCACGGCGGCCAGCGCGGCCTATGGCCGAGCGATCCATGCCTGCCGTCCGACGGCCCGGGTGATCGAGGTGGGCTGCCCGGCCTTCGTGCCCCTGATCGAAGCGGGCAATCTGGAGGATCCAGCCCTGGAAGAGGCGGCTCGGGGGTACCTCCAGCCGATGATCGCCGGCGAGGTGGACACGATCGTGCTGGGCTGCACCCACTACCCCCTGCTGCGCCCCTTGCTGCGCCGGCTGCTGCCTCAAGGGGTTCGCCTGGTCGATCCGGCCCAGGCTGCCGCCCGGCGTCTCGGGCCCCTGCTCGGCAACCTGGGCGATTCGCCGGAAGTGGACCTGGAGGACGATCCGATCGACCCGCCGAGGCTGCTCTACCGCTACTGCGTCACCGGCTCGGCCAGTGGCTTCGCCAAGGCCGCGACCCGTTGGCTGGAGCGGCGGCCACGGGTGGAGACGGTGGAGCTCCGGACGCCCTCCTGATCCTTCTAGGATCGGCTCACCAGGGAGGTGTCGTGGCCACGGTTGCAGAACTTCTTCAGCCGGTCGAGGCCGATCTCGACGCCTTGCTTGCCGATCTGCGCAGCCTGATCGGAGCCGGTCATCCGATCCTTCAGGCAGCTGCTGAGCACCTGTTCGCCGCCGGCGGCAAGCGCCTGAGGCCTGGCATCGTGTTGCTGCTCTCGCGGGCCATCGATCCTGATGGGGCCCTCGGTTCCCGCCATCGGCGTCTGGCCGAGATCACCGAGATGATCCACACCGCCTCCCTGGTGCATGACGACGTGGTGGATGAAGCCTCCACCCGCCGTGGTGTGGCCACCGTGCACAGCCGCTTCAACTATCGGGTGGCGGTGCTGGCAGGGGATTTCCTCTTCGCCCAGGCCAGCTGGCATCTGGCCAACCTCGACGACCTCGAGGTGGTGAAACTGCTCAGCCGGGTGATCATGGACCTGGCGGACGGGGAAGTACGCCAGGGCCTGTTCCGCTACGACACCGGCCAGAGCTTCGAGACGTACCTCGAAAAGAGCTACTGCAAGACCGCTTCCCTGATCGCCAACAGCGCCCGCGCTGCCGGCGTGCTGGCCGAACTGCCGCAACCACGCCTGGAAGATCTCTATCGCTTCGGTCGTCAGCTGGGCCTGGCCTTCCAGGTGGTGGACGACATCCTCGATTTCACCGGTAGCGACCAGCAGCTCGGCAAGCCCGCCGCCAGCGACCTGGCCGCCGGCTACCTCACGGCTCCGGTGCTCTACGCCCTGGAGGAGAAGCCAGCTCTGGCTGGGCTGATCGAGCGGGAATTCTGTGAAGCGGGCGATCTTGACCAGGCCCTGGCTCTGGTGCGGGGCTGCGAGGCCATTCCCCGTTCCCGTGCCCTGGCCGAACAGTTCAGCCGCGAAGCCCATGAAGCCCTGCAGTGGCTGCCGGCCTCCGAAGCCAGCACCGCCCTGCTGGCCCTGCCGGAGTTTGTGCTGAGCCGTCTGTACTGAGACCGGGCCGGTGCAACCTGGGTTGGCTGACGCCGCAGAATCACGGACCTAGAACGCAGGCAGCTGCACTCCACCTCATGGGCCTGCCGTCGTTCTCGCTCCGGAGCCTTCCGCTGGCTGCCACCACCGCAGCCGCCGCCCTGGTGATGGTCTGCGCATCCCCTGGGGTCGCCCAGCAGATGGACGCCAGCCAGGTGCGAGCCGCCAACCTGGCCCGGATGGAGGCGGAACGCATCAACGGCGGGCTGAGCCGCTACACCACAGCTGCCTGCATGCACCAGCGCGGCGGCGGCGACTGCATGATCCAACGCACGGATCAGGGTTATCTGTTCGAATTTCTGGGGGGCGTGCCCGGCTGGCAAACCATGAACAAGCCCGCCACCATTCAGACGACGATTCTAATCTCGCCTGACGGCCGTGACATTCGCCAGGTGGACTACAACGGCACTCCCCGTTAACCGTGACCCAGAACCCGCGCGACTCTGACGCCACTGCTTCCGCCGTCTCCCCGGACGGTCCCGACGCCCCACCCGATCCGGAGCTGATCCTGCGGTCGATGGGCCACCAGTTAAAGCAGGGGCGGGAAGCACGGGGACTGACCACATCGGCGCTGGCCGAAGAGCTTTATATGCGGGCCGAACAGGTGGAGGCCCTGGAGGCAGGCGACCGCGCCCATCTTCCTGAGATGGTGTATGTGATCGCCCAGGCGCGGCGCATCGCCAAGCGCCTCGGACTTGATGCCAACGGCGTGATCGAGCCCCTGCTCGACATCCGGCCCGGGGCTCACCGCCCTGCTCGATCTGCCAGCTCCTCCACCGTGATGCCCCAGCACCCGGTGAGCCCCTCCAGCAGCGCCGTGCCGCAGGCCCAGGTCCATGCCGGGCCTGCCACACCCAGCTCGCCCATCCAGTCCAGCCTCACCAGACCCGCAGTGACGGGGTTGACCTCCACAGACCCGATTGGTGCAACGCCAGTTGGTGGCTCTCCATGGGTCGGGCGGCTTCTTCCCCTGGCGGTGCTGCTGCTGGCCCTGCTGGGGGCTGGCCTGGCCTGGCAGCGCTGGGGCAGCGGTGGCTTCAAGGGTGGCGATGCGATACCGGCCGCAGGCAGCGGCTCCCAGCCAGCGGTTCAAGCCAAAGCCAGCAGCACCAGCCTGCAGCTGAGCAGCCGCGAACCCACCTGGCTTGAAGTGAAAGACAACAAAGGCAACAGCCTGTACCGCGGGCTGTTCAAGGGCTCGAGCCGGTTCTCCCTGGGCGAGGGCCTGGAGGTGCTGGCCGGCCGGCCGGATCTGCTGATGGTGGAGCGCGCCGGCCAGACCGCCGAGCCATTAGGCCACATCAACGATGTTCTCTGGTATCGCTTCTCAGCCGAAGGCCAACGCCTCGAAGACCCCTCCTGACGCCAGATCCACCCTCCAGGCTCACGAGAGCTCGATCGTCTGCTCGGGCCCGTCAGGGTCGCTGGCTCAGCCCCTGCCGGGCCACGATCCATCGGATCCTTGGCCTGCTTCTGGCCGGAATGCTCAGCATCGGCCTGGCGAGCTGGGCCGGCGACGCGCCTCCCCTGGGCGGGTCATCCCCGCCGGACGGGGTGTCCAGCTACGACCTGGCACAGCAGGCGGCATTCAACCGGCCGGCCTTCTACCCGGTGGATCAACGGCTGGATCCGGAGCTGTTCCGATCCAATGGCGACTGGATCGGTCGGCTGATCCTGCCGGAGGCCCGCCCTGGCACCGCCGGCGTCGAGACCGCCAGCGGCGGGGACGACGACGACTGGGTCTGGATCCAGCTGGAACAGACCCCCGCCAGCTCCCGCCGGCTGCAGGGCCAGACCCTGCGACTGACCTGGCGGGACACCCCCCGACTGCGGGCACTGGTGGAGGCCGTCCGCACCGACATCCACCTCGGCGCGGCTGCCGATCAGGCCGAGGCCGCCGGCAATGTGGTGCCGCGCCGCCTGGATGGACGCCGCCGGGTCGGTCCGCTGCAGAGCCTGGCGGGGGCACGGCCCAACGACGATCTGCAGGTGCGCCTGGAGCAGGTGGAGGTTGTGGCCGGAACACCGCCAACCCTGACCATCGGGCGGCCACCGGTGCAGATCACCGGTCGCTGGGTGGCGCTGGTGCGGATCGTGAAGCAGAGCGGACCCAACGGCGAGAGCCTGCTCGTGCGGCATTTCAACCGCCGCAGCGGCAGATTTGATGGCCCCGAGCAGACCGTGCGCCTGCCCCAGCAGCCCCGGGATCGCAACGGCCGTTGGCTGTCGACCCCCAGGGGGCTGGCAAGCAGCCCGGCCGGTTCGGATGGCTGGTACCTCTACGGAGCCCAGGACGCCAACGGGCTGTTCACCGTGCAGGCCCTGGAGCCCCGCCAGCTGATCCGCCCCGGCGCCGATCAACAGGTGCCGGGCCTGAATGCGGGGCTTCGGTATCTGCGCGAGGGGAACTGGCTCCACACTCCGGAGCGGCGCGGCAGCCTCGGGCGGATCCTGCTGCAGGGCTCTTCTGATGCCATGGGCGTAGCAGCGACCACGGGCGGGGCAACAGCCACGGGGACCGCTGAAACGATTGGCCCTGCCTGGACGCTCGGCCGCCGCGCCCTGGTGCTCCACCTGTTCGGCGGCATCGGTGGCCCCGGCGGAGAGGCGCGGGGCAGCACCACGATCACGGGCCACTTCGCCCTCGGTGAGGCCAGCGTGGTGGAAGACCCCTTCACGGGCCAGCCGCGCCTGGCGATCCGCTACCACCAGATCTACGCCAACAACCCCAACGGCATCGTCGCCGGCACCCAGGACTGGTCGGCCTACATGGGCGATCTGCAGCGGGGCTGGCTGGGTAGCCGCCCTGTCTCGGATGTGCTGATTCCCGAGGACACCTTCAGTGAGCTGCGCATCGGCGGCACCCGGCTGTCCCTGCTGGATGAACTGGGACTTCAGGCGGAAGTGCTGATGGCCCGCTACCGCAGCGGCGACGGCACCGGTCTCTCGAGCGTCACTCCGGCCACCTCCTGCGTGCAGGACTCCAGCCAGGCGCTGTATGCCGCCCTGCGCCGACTGCGCACCCAGGTGCAGGCGGATCCGGCCCTGCTCGCCTGGCTGAAGGCCCATCCCGACGACCCCAGCAGCCGGGTGTTCCGCCAGCAGCAGGAGCTGGCCGATGACCTGGATCGGTTGCTCACCCCCCTGGGGATGGCCCGCTCCGACTGGCAGGGCAATGCTGAACGGGTCGAGGTCGCGATCAGTCGTGCCGGCCTCACGGGTGCCGAGGCCACATCGTTCCGGCGCGGCCAATCGGTGACGGACATCCTGCTGAGCTGGCGGTCGCTGCTGCCGCGCGGTGCCCACGACGCCATGGCCAGCGTGTTTCTGCACCATGGCTCACCGCTGCTGCTGCTGCGCACCAACCAGGTGGCCGGCGGCGATCCCAGCCTCGAACCCCTGGCCCCGACCCTGCTGCTGGGCCGGATCCCCCCCCTGGCGACCCTGCTGAGCCGAACCGCCTCGGCCCTGCTCACCCCCATCACCCCCACCGGAGTGACGCTCACGGCGGTCCTGCTGGTGGGCTACGGCGCAGTGGCGCTGGCCTGCGGACGGCGTAACGGCTTCCTGCCCCGCCACTGGCGCTGGCCGAAGCCACTGCCGGGGCTGGTCTCCAGCCTGGCCCTGCTGCCGATGCCCGCGATCGGCGAGGAACTGGTGTTCCGGGTGGCCCTGCTGCCCCAGCCCGATTCCGGCACGTCTCTGGCCACGGGCCTGGCCTGGGGAGCCCTCTCCACCGGCCTGTTCGTGCTGTATCACCCCCTGGCGGCGGCCCTCTGGTACCCAGCGGCGCGCAGGGTCTTCAGCGACGGCCGTTTCCTGAGCCAATGCCTGGGGCTGGCCGTGGTCTGCCTGGTGGCCTTCGCCACCACCGGATCCCTGGGGCCACCGGTGCTGATCCATTGGCTGGCCGTGAGCCTGTGGCTGGGCCCCCTGGAAGGCCGCCTAAGATTCGACACCAGGCCAGTCGAGGCCGCGGAAGCAGCCCCTGCCCCAGTGCGATCACGGTGAACCAAGGCAGCTCCACAACCGCCGACCCTTCACCAGACGCGGGAGCCGGCCGGACCATTCCGATTCCGTCTGATGAAGCCGACCGACTGCGGGCCCTGCGGCGCTACCAGATCCTCGACCAGCCACCCAGTCAGGCTTTCGACCAGATCACTCAGCTCACCAGCCAGCTGTTCGGCGTTCCGATCGCCGTGATCTCGCTGGTGGATGAGGATCGCCAGTGGTTTCTGTCGCGCACCGGACTGGAAGCGCGGCAGACGGATCGCCAGGTGGCCTTCTGCGCCCATGCCATCTGCGAACCAGACGGACTGGTGGTGGAAGACGCCAGCCTTGATGAGCGTTTTCGCGATAACCCGCTCGTCCGGGATGACCCCTCAATCCGCTTCTACGCCGGAGCCCTTCTCACCAGCGAGGACGGCCACAACCTCGGCACCCTCTGCGTGATCGATCGCAAACCACGCCAGTTCAATGCCGCTGAGCGCACCCTGCTGCGCAATCTGGCCCAGATGGTGATGGAGCAGCTCGAACAACACCGCCGTCAAGTGGACATCCTGCCGGAGCATGAGCGGCAGCTCTTCCAGTTCCTCAGAAGCGGCGGCAACGAATTCGAGCGCTCCCGCCGCTTCCAGCGCCCCCTGTCGCTGCTGCAGCTGAGCCTCAGCCAACCGCTGCAGGAGCCCCTCCGCTGCCAGGTGATCGCCAGACTTGAACGGGAACTGCGCGACCACGATCGAGTGGCGTCGCCAGCTGCCGACCGGTTCTGCGTGCTGCTGATTGAAACCGACGCCACCGAAGCCAGGCGCCTGGAAGAACGGCTGCGTGATCTGGTGGCAGCCATCGGTGCACCAGAAGCCACCTCTCCAGAAACCAGCCCAGCACCAACCGTGTCGGCTGGACTGACCACGATTGATCCAGCCGACCAGAACTTCGAAGAGCTCTGGGATCGTTCCGTGCTGCTACTGCACCAGGATCCTGAAGCACCCCCCGGGCCAGCAGCTCCCGCTGGTGCAGCCGCTGGCTCCGCTCCCGTTCGGACCATCCTCCAGTCGCTGGCCAAGGGCCTTGTCCAACAGGTGGATCCCGGGTCTGACACGCACCGGCAGGGGCCCCACGCGTTACTGGGCCGGCAGGGATTCTTCGATGCGGGTCAACAAGAATTCGAGCGTGCCAGGCGCTTCTGCCGCCCGTTGTCCCTGCTGCTGCTGGACCTCGACCACATGGCGTTGCTGAACGAACAGTGGGGGCGCTCCAGCGGCGACAGCGTGATCGCCACCGTCGCCCAGCTGATCCGGGAGGAACTGCGTGACCAGGATCTGCTCAGCCAGCTGGGGGGCGACAGCTTTGGGGTGCTGCTGGTGGAAACGGGAGCGCAGGGGGCGGCACTGCTGGCTGAGCGCATCCGCACGTGTATCGCCTCCAACAACTTTCACGCCAGCGGCATGCCCATCTTCGTGACGGCAAGCGGCGGCTTCACATCGATCAGCGAGAACGACGCCGACTTCACCGATCTTTTCACGCGGGCGGAAGACTCCCTGACGCTGGCTAAACAGACTGGCCGCAACCGGATCAAGTTGAATGGACGCCCCTTCAGTCGTGTCGAGCAGGGTCACTGATGCCGTCGTTCAGCGGAATCCCTCCTACCCTCCGACCAACATCCATTCCCGCTGGCGCCGATCGTCCCCATGAGTTCTGTGCATGTTCTCTCCCCCACCGGCATCCTCAATGGCGAGTCCGGCGAAGCCCTTGAAGAGCAGATCCGCACAGCGCTCGAGTCCACCACGTCACCCCTGCTGGTCGACTGCAGCGCGCTCACCTTCATGGACAGCAGCGGCTTCGGCCATCTGGTGGTGGCACTGAAGCTGGCCCGGCAGCAGCAACGTGATCTGTTCCTGTGCGGGCTCAGCACCCAGCTCCTGATGGTGCTGCAGCTCACCGGCACCGACAAGGTATTCCGGATGTTCGAATCGCGTCAGGACTGCGAAGACTCTCTGGCCGCTACCTCGTAGGAGACGATCCGGCCAAGACGATCACGCAAAGATAATCAGTCAAAGGCAGCCTGCACGATCGAGCAATCGTCGCTGAACTGGCCCTTGCTGGCGATCTGACGCAGGGCTCCAATCAACGCTTCGATTGAATCGGGATGGTCCTTCTGCAGCTGCGCCGCCAGCGTCACGAAGGCATCCAGGGTCCAGACGCTGCCATCGCTGCAGGGCAGTTCATAGACGCCATCGCTGTAGAGCAACAGGCTGCTGTGGGGTGGCACTTCAAATACACTGGCGGTGTAATCGGCATCCTCAAACAGTCCAACCGCCATTCCGCCTGTTGCCAGGCGCGTCACCGTGAGGGATCCATCAGCGGCTGGCGAGAAACAGAGAGCGGGAGGATGGCCACCGCTGGCATAGGTCAGCTGTCGGGAAGGGGCATGGTAGATCCCGCACCACATGGTGAAGTACTGGGAATTCTGGCGCTCCATCTGAAACATGCCGTTCAGGGTGGTGAGCATCAACGCTGGATCCAGAAGGGTGGCGCGAGGAATGGCCGTGGAACGCAGCAGATTGTGCACCGAAATCGAGGGCAGAGCCGCCGCCAGACCATGGCCGCTCACATCAAGCAGATACAGGAGCAGATGATCATCATCAAGCCAGTAATAGTCGTAGCAATCGCCCGCCAGCTGGGTGGAGGGCAGATAGAGCGACTGAATCCGGGGAGAGCCATCGAGGATGCCGGGGAGCAGGGAATTCACATAGATAGCCGCCTGGGCAAGTTCGGCATTGAGGCGATCGGTCTGCCGTTGCAATCGCTCCGCCAGGAGGCGTTGACGCTCGTTGGCCCGCACCAGACGAACGGCGGAACGCACCCGGGCCAGCAGTTCATCGGGCGCCACTGGCTTGGAGAGGAAATCATCGGCACCGGCATCCAGTCCGGTCACCCGGTCTTCAAGGCTGGAACGGGAGGTGAGCAGGCAGAAGAACGTGTCCTGCAAACCGGGCGTGGACTTGATCCGGTGACAGATCTCGAGGCCATCGATCGGTTGCATCTGCCAGTCGCAGATCACGATCTGGGGCTGATGCAGAGCGACCTGCTCCAATCCATCAGAGCCACTCTGACTGGTGAAAACCGCGTAGCCCGCCGAATCGAGAACCTTCTCCATCACCCGCAGGATCAGGCGATCATCATCGATCAACAGAATGCGGAGGGAAGACTCTGAATCCTGCGCCATGCTCAGGGACCCCCTGAGGCGTCGTCTGCCTCACGAATAGCACGCAATTCCGCCATCACGCGCCCTGCTTCCTCCAGCAGGGCAGGAACCAGGGCGAAGGCCGCTGCAGGGGCTCCATCGCGAGCCTTCTCTTCGGTGTCACGACAGAACTGCGCCAGGGCCAGCGCGCCCAGCGTCGCGCTCGGAGAACGGAGCGCATGACACGCCTCAGACAGAGCCGTGGCGTCCTGCTGGCTGGAGGCGGCTGTCACCCGGCCAAGAATCAGCAGGCTGTCCTCCAGAAACATGTCGACCAACTCGGCGGGGCTGTCGCCCGTGAGATCGAGCAACTGCTGCCAGGTGGCTGCATCCAGGCAGGATGAGGACGGTGGGGTCATCGGTTGGTAGCGCTCCAGAACAGTCTTGAGACCGTCGATGGTCATCGGCTTGCTGATGTAATCATTCATGCCGGCCTCCAGGCAGGCCTGACGATCCTCATCACGGGCATGGGCCGTCATGGCGATGATCCAGGGCTGAATGGCGAGGCTGGTGCTGCCGCGAATGCGACGACTGGCCTCGAGCCCATCCAGCACTGGCATCTGCACATCCATCAACACCACGTCGTAGGGGTCTTGATGCACAGCATCGAGGGCTGCCTGGCCATTATTGACGATCACAGCTCCGTAGCCGAGATGGTTCAGCATCCTGGCAACCAGTTTCTGGTTCACAGGGATGTCGTCCACCAGCAGGAGACGCAGGGGACGGCGAGCGGCCAGCCGCTCGATCGAAGCCAGAGCTGCAGCTCCTCGCAGAGGATCTGCTGAACCTGGCAGCCCAACGCCGGAGGGGTGCAGCGGCACGGCCGTCGCCAGCAACTGCCGCAGCATGTTGGCCAGTTGATAGAAGCGGCAGGGCTTGGGCAGGAGGACCGTGAGCGAATCCACGAGCGACCGCAGCTCCGCGAGGCCACTGCGGCGGGATGTGAGCAGGATCAGCGGCAGGGATTCAGCACCCCTGAGCTGACGGACCTGATCCACCAACGAGGTGGGGGCGCCGTCGGAGCTCTGCAGCGCATCGTCAAGTATCACAAATCCAAACGGGATGCCAGCCGCCAGGGATTCGGGAATCTCCTCGATGGAGTGGGCGGTCTCAGTCGTCACGCTGAGGCTGCCCAGCTGATCCTGAAGCGCCAGCAACTGGCTGCGATTGGCAGAAACCAGCAGGCCACGGGTGCCCGCAGGCAAGGTGATTTCCCAGGCTGCAGCTTGACAGACCGACTCATCCACCTCGGCTTCAATCGTGAAGCAGAAGCTGGATCCCTCACCGGGGGTGCTGGTCACGGTGATGTCGCCACCCATGCATTCGCACAGGCGCTTGCAGATCACCAGTCCAAGGCCGGTGCCACCGTAACGGCGGGTCATCGACGCATCAGCCTGCACGAAGGGCTGGAACAACATCGGCAGTTGTTCAGCCGCAATGCCGATTCCCGTGTCCTCAATCAAAAACCGCAACCGAACGTGGGATCGGAAGGCCGTCTGATGCTGGTCAGGCAGGTCCAGCACCGACACCTGAACGCGTACATCACCACGATTCGTAAATTTAACGCTATTACTCACCAGGTTGGTGAGGATCTGACGCAAGCGAACCGCATCACCAAGGATGTGGGAGGGAACATCAGAATCCAAGCAGTAGCTAAGCGTGTTGTGCCTGCGGGCAGCCTCATCGGCGAGAAGATCGAGCACATCTTCGATGCAGGAGCGCAGCTCGAAGATGCGGTGCTCGAGATTCAGCTTGCCGGATTCGATCTTGGAAAAACAGAGAATGTCGTTGATGATGGTCAACAAAGCCTGGCCGCTGCTGCGAATCGTCTGCACCGCATCCAGCTGCTCCTCATCCAATGAACTGCACAGCAGCAGCTCGGTCATGCCGATGATGCCGTTCATCGGCGTGCGGATCTCATGGCTCATCGCCGCCAGGAAGGCATCTTTCGCCTGGCTCGCCAGCACCGCGGTCTCCCGGGCTTCACTTAGCTCAGCATTGCGTTGCTGCAAGGCATCAAGGGCATCCCGGTCATGGCAGATCAGCGCGTGGTGCTCCACCGCCAGGGCCAGAAGATCAGCACGATCGGTGAGCAGGTTCTGCTGCTGAGGGCTCCAGGAGTGAGCCAGCGGCTGCGTTCGGTAGGCAAGCAGACAACCCCAGACATCACCATGACGCCGAATCGGCACCAGCAGAGCGGCGACGGCACCCAGGCCGGCCCAGGCCGCCTGCTGGTCTGCAGCCAAGGGGGCCAGGCTCAGATCCGCAAAGGCCACAGGGCCTTGCACCCCGAGCAGCGGGTCGAGGTCCAAGCTGCCTGGATCCAAGGGCATCGCGGACATAGGCCGCGGAGCCACAGTCGACCAGCCACCATTCGGTCTGCGGGCCAGCACCACAACCACCGCTTCCGGTAGGAGTGCGGCCAGTTCCTCAACGACCACTTCGGCGATCCGGCCAGGATCTGATCCCTGGCGGATGAGGTCGGGGATGGAGGGAGGGGGGGATGGAACCCCACCATCAAGCAACGGCAGGCTGGATCCGGAGGGCATCAACGGCATCCCGTATCGACGCAGCCTCCACAGGCCATGGGCAGGGGGTTCAAACCGGAGCAAAGCCGCATGGAAGCTCGGGTGTCTTGACGCCTCAGACCTGAGACTAGGAAAGCCGGAGCCAGAAAACCCAGTTTCGCAACATCGACAACATCAGGCGGTAGCCCCCAGCGGCTGGTCACGTTTCGACCGACTCGGACAAGGGGGAAACAGTGGCAGGCGGTGGCGAATCATCTGCAGCGACAACCATGGCGTGAGGCATTGGCGAAGGTTGTTCCTGCAAGGCCATTCCCATGATGACCATGCCAGGCCAGTAGAGATAGACAAGTATCTCGAGATTTTCGCCAAAGGTATACATCAATAGAATCACGATCATACTCAGCCCGACCTTTCCAAGCTGATAACGGGGGCTGGAGGCACGCAGAATCAGAGAGATGATTGTGGCGGCCATTGGCACCACCAGAGCAAAGAAACCTACGATTCCCTTGACGAAAAGGACACCAGCCCAGGTGTGATGAGAGCCGATCGGCATATACTCAACCAGATGCGGACCAGACTCGACGATGCCATGGCCCCAGATGGGTGCCTCCTCCTCCCAGCGCCGATAAGCGATCCGTTTCAAAGCAAAACGCACGCGGGTCGAGTCAGCTCGCGCACCCTTGAAATCTTCCCAGAAATTACTAGCTGCCGTCAGCAGCATCGGAGCAAGGATACCACCCAGATAGGAGAGTATCCCAAGACCGATCAGAGTAAGCGGACGCCGAATCCTACCAATCAAGGTAGTAATTGCGGGAATCAGGATAATGCAGACCTGGGCCAGTCTAGATTTACACACAAAACACATGACGATTGAGCCCGCCAATCCTAAGATTTTCCAATTTCGATTCTTCTCCTGCAAGCAAATCATGAAGTAGACATTTCCCACAAAACCCAGGGCAGGCCCCCAAGGAGTGAACAGCCTCCAGCGGAGATCTCCAGTGGTGTGATCGATTTCGTAGAGTGGAACATCAAAGAAGGAATCGCCCGGTCCGCCAACTGCCCGCAGAGGCGAGACATATAAGATTTCCGGAAGATGAAGAGATGGGGTGATCAGAAGGAATGGCACGATGATCAGAGTGTGCAAACCAACCATGCAGGCCGCCCTACTGATGATTCCGCTGCGGATCTTTAGGCAACCAGCCAGGGGATAAAGAGCAAGACCCGCCCATCCCTTGGCCCAGCCGATCGTCGACTTGATGATCATCCCTGTACCAAGGTTAAAATCCACATGGCCACCAATCAGTGCAACCTCCATAAACAGCATTCCAATAATCCAGAGCCAAATCACCGGCGAGATCACAATCTCGTCATACTCTTCCGGATGGTCAATCCTGGCAAGGATCATCACGATCAGACATCCAAGCAACAACCAGGCCAGAACAGATCCCACCACATAGAGACCTCCGATCAACCAGACCGGATAGGTCGTAACAATTGACCACCACACCAATCTCTCCGGCCAGTTCTCAGGCTGGAGATCGGGAGTCTCCTCGCTACGTCGTTTCCAGAATCGGATCCCCATCGATACCAACCCCGCTTAGGTGGAGATGAATTTGGCGATCCGTTTGATCCATGGCTTGCGGATCCAGAGAATCCACAACCCAACCGTGGTGAGAATCGATCCGAAGGCCGAGCCAGCCAACACCAGCCCCTTCTTGGGAGTAGTGGGTTTTTCCGGCAAGCTCGGCTCCACGGCAAGCTGCACTAGAGGAAAGGCCGCGAACAGATCCCCTTGCCCCAGATCAATCTTTGCAAGAGTTGAAGCAAAAACAGCCTGAGCAATTTGTTCGTCTCGCAGCAGACTTTCCAAGGTTGACTGCCGTTGGGACATCCAGCGCAATCGACCCTCGAGAGAGGCAATCTGCTGATCGAGCTTGCGCACCTGGGCTGCCGCACCGGTAGCGGTGGACTGGTCCGTCACCAGAGACTGGAAGAGAGTGTCACGACCGGATCCACTTGTCGATAGGGCCAAGCGACTGAGAATGTTGGCAGCCAGAGGTCGACCGAGCAACTGACGGGCACGGCGCTGGAGAGCCTGCTGAGCAGCTTGCTGGCGCTTCACCTCCTTGCGGATACGTGGGTGGTTCGGCCCGAACTTTGAACTCTCAACCTTGAGGATCGCGGTGGCTTCGCTATAGTCCTTAAGATTCTGCTGAAAGATCTGATCTACCTGTAGCTTGAAGGCATCCGCAGCATCAGCAGCCGTAAGGCCCAGGCTGCGACTCAGCTTCTCTGCCTTACCTTCCGCCTGAGCTTGCTGAGATGCAAACTGTGCGCGATCGCGACGGAGTTGCTCGATATTCGTGGAAAGAGCCTCCACTTGCTCAAGCGAATTGATTCCAGAGCTGAGCTTATAGGCTGAAACTTTTCTTTGTGCCGCAGCCAGTTTGGCTTGCGACTCCCGAAGGATCGTTTGCGTAGGAACCTCCCGCTGCTTGATCTCACTGGAGCGAAGCTCATTGAGCCTCTGCCTCAGGGCGTCGTACAGGGCATAAGACTTCTTGCGAGCCTCCTCCGGTGAGGGGCCAGTGACCTCAATCTGCATGATCGTAGTATTATCGATATTTTTAATCCTTGGCTCATCAAACTTATCCAAAGGCAGCTTGGCATTCTTTGCCGCCTGACTGATCACCTGTTCACTGGCAAAGATATATTCGTAATTGGCACGCGGATCAAAGGTAGATGAGGCTCCACCTCCAGAACCACTCGTTGCAGAAGCCTGGCCAATCTCCGGTAAATTCACATTCACAGCATTCACACTTCCAGGAAGGATCAATGCCCACGAGCTGGTGTAAACGGGCTTCGAAAGGGTCAGGAAGAGAATGCTGGAGCCCCAGATCACACCATTCGTACTGGCACTCACCAAAATGTATCTGCTCCAGCGCAGCTTGTCCGTACGACTGAGACCCTCCCACCATCGGCGAGGATGAGGCATCTGGAGTCCAGGAATATTGCGGAGCTGATCAGTGATCAGCCGTGATCCCTTTCCAACAAAAGTGGGCATCCTCAGGGTAGGAATACCAGGCAAACGAGGAGGAGGGAAAGCCACGTTCTGGTCAGGGGATGATGCGGTCGTACAGAAGAACGCCAGGGGTGATGATCTGATCCAAGATTCTAAGAACACCACTGAAGTTCACAACAGCCGAGTCGTAACAGGCCACGGCATCCGTCGGCATGAGATAGGGGTTGTTCTCGTTACTGGTGGACCGGCGTAACAACTCTTCCACGCCCTTATCAAGGGTGGTGGTCTTGCCCGTGGTGGCGTCCACCCTCACCAGCACGGCACGACGGTAGGCATTGGTCAGCACTGTGCCACCGGCGCAGTTACCGGAAACCACAGCATGGGAAAAGCGGGATCCGTAGGGGAAAGAAGTAGCATCCCTACCAATGGCCGAGGTGGCGTTACTGTTGGCTGGTTCGGTGAGATTGGAGATATAGATCTTCACACCCACTGGCGTGATCTGCGACGGCCGGACAATCAGGGGATTTTCCTGGCCCGTATCGTGAACCACGACTCGGTCCCCTGAGATCAGGGGTATATCCTTAAAGGGTTCACCGGTGAAGACCCCACTGAGATCGAGCACTCGGCGCTCTTGACCACGTATCAGCTCGACCGCCGCCACATTGGCTGTTGGTAGAACTCCGCCAGCCGAACGGAGCGCTACGGATAAGAAGCGATTGAAAGCACCCTGGCCTCCTTGGGCAACTGGAACGGTTGTCTGCTCAGAAGGTGTCCATTCATTGATCAAGACGCGGCCGGGCTGGAAGGTGGAACCGCTGACGAACACCTCTGCTGGAGCCCACTGAACCACGTTGACACTCACCTGGAGATAGGAAGGCTGAAAATAGCCATCCCTAACCAGAGTTTGATAGATACGCTCCTGAAGTTGATATGGCTCAAGCCCCGCAACCGAGATTCCTCGAATATAGGGGAGCTCCAATTCCCCGTTAAGGTTGACCTCGAATATACCGCTGAATTCCTCCCCCTCAGGAATGGTGACCTTCACCCGATCGCCAGGCGAGAGGGGAAGCGCCTTCACACTGCCCAGCGGAAGGAACAGCATCGAGAGCAGAATCAGGCGATGAATCAGTCGTCTCGGCATGCGAGCTACACGCTATGCATGAATGTCAGGATCCGTGGACTTTGGGCACATGTGTCATTTGCGGAATCTTCTCGAGGCTCATTGCCTCAAGACATTAGCGCAGACATCCTGTGGCCACAACGTTCTAGCGTAGTCAGTGACTGATTGGGTCGGCGACGCCAGAGACCGGGGTCATGATTGAGGAGATCAGCCTACTCAACCGAAAATTCCTTGCGTCAATGAGTCAGTCGATTAGAATAGCGGAGCAACAAGACAAGATCCGTGTGAAAGATCTGGCGACTGCCGCCTATCTCAATCCAAAGACGCGGGTCAAAATTGACGATGAGGAAATAGAGTTGTACTATTCATTGAGTGCGCTATGCTCTGACCGAATCAGCCTCCCCCGATAGGCAGGCAAGGCGGGCCCATCGCGCCCGACCTTAGCCAATAGCGTTTCATTGCTATCTCCTAAAATGGTCAAGAAGCATTTTATCTACACCGAAGCAAGAAGCGGCAGCAATTTTTTAGTAGACCTATTTAATCAGCATCCCCGCCTGGTTAACTATGGAGAAGTCTTGGGAGACTGGACTAAACCTCATAAGATCTATCGGGCACTAACCAATAAAGCACCAACCATGGCTTATCTAGACTTTATTTACTCTAGTCGGATTTTTTACTATTTATCTCAAGTTTATTACGCTTATCAGAACTTTAGGCGACGAAAATCAGTTCACTTTAAATGGTACTCTCAGGTCAGCTCCATTGGAATCAAAGATTTTCATCATACCCTGCTAAAGTATAACTTATTGGATTTTTTTAGGCTTCATCCTGATCTTTATATCATTTACCTTTATCGCCAGAATATCCTCAAACAGCACATATCTCTTGAGGTCATGAGGACAACTCGAGTTGTATCTTCAGAAATGACCCAAGATGGTAAGATTGTTGACCGAGCCAAAACAGCCAGAATTCACGTAAATATTTCCGAAGTTTTAGCAGTATTGGCCAATGCAGAAGAGGAAGTGCAGCAGCGTGAGCACTTATTAAGCCATGTTGATTCAGACCATCTTCTCAGAATCTCCTATGAAGAACTGTTTGATTCACAAGAGTCTCAAGCTCGGTTTCGACGACAAGCTTTTGAATTTCTTGGTGTTGATCCTATTGACGTAACCAGTCGTCAGAGAAAGCTCTCCTCCGATAATTTGCATGATCTGATAGAGAATTATGAGGAGCTACATCAGGCCTTAATCAATACACCTTACGCAAGATATCTAAGCTAATTCTAACCGCTAGAAACTCATGCTTTTTTTCTATCAAGTCAATGCCGATCTCATGGATTAAAGGAAAACTACAGGCTGCAGATAGTCCCTTTTTGCGCAACGTAGGTTGGCTAGGTGGGTCAACGGCAATGATCCGTATATCGCGGCTCTTGGCCACCATTATTCTGGCTCGTTTTCTGACCAAAGCGGATTATGGCTTGGCTGCCTTGGTGATGACAATCAATGAGTTTGTCCTGGTCTTTACCCGAAACGGAATTGGAACTAAGCTAATCCAAGCTGATTCGGATCACGTAGAGAAGTTATCACGTGAAGCTTACTGGTTGAATTGGTTGCTTTTTGCAGGGCTGTTTTGCGCCCAAGTGCTAACGGCCTTTGCAGTCAGCTGGATTTATCAGGATCAACGACTGATATTACCAATTTGTGTTCTGGGATTGGTCTTGCTAATTATGCCAGTTGGGCTGGTTCAAGCATCCCTAATTCAGCGCGAGGGTCGGTTTAAAGTCATTGCCTTGGCACAGCTGGCTCAAGTTTCTACTGATAATGTGCTGTCGGCATTACTTGCGATTTCAGGCTTAGGTCTTTGGGCGATTGTGCTCCCGAAGGTTTTAGTTGCTCCAATTTGGCTTGTTGTGATGCTAAAAAATCATCCTTGGAGACCCCATGGAAAGCCCACATCAAAACATTGGAGAGAGTTGATTGGTTTTGGCGGCTCAATCTTAGGGGTTGAACTATTGCAGACCCTGCGCAGCAATCTGGACTATTTAATCGTAGGTCGATTCCTAAGTCTTGATGCTCTAGGCGTTTACTACTTTGCCTTCAACGCAGGAGCTGGAATTAGCTTAGGTATCATCAATGCTACCAAAGCGTCCGTCTTGTCTCATCTGTGCGAGGCACGCGATAATCTTTTACGGTTCAGAGCTCGCTACTTTCAGAGCCTAAAAGTAATGGGTTCGGCAATTGTACCCCTTGTGCTTTTGCAGTCTAGTCTGGCACCATTCTACGTTCCTATCATATTCGGCACAAGATGGGATAGCGCCATTCCCATTTTGATCATCATTTGTCTTTCAGCCATTCCGCGCCCCTTCGCTGATGCTGCATCTCAGCTGCTAATCGCCATCGACAAGACGGAATGGGATTTAAACTGGAATATTATTTTCACCTCCGTTTTTGCTGTGGCTTTATTCATAGGGGTTCACTGGCAGGCGATTGGTGTTGCGATTGCCGTTTTACTCACTCACTGGTTATGCCTGCCCCTTTTCACGATCTATGCCTCTCGCATCGCCTTCAGACACTTAGCCCGTACCCAAAGCCCGTGACCCTGAGCTTCCGATCGGGCCATAAGAGCTGACCAGCATCATGTTCAGAAAGCCCCTGCTCTCTACGCTGGACGTTCGAGGGTGTTGGCCCCAGTGTTTCATCTTCCTTCAGATGGTTGCCCAGAACGATCCTTCGCAGTTTGCATGAGACTATGCACGGGCACCAAACGCTTTCATACAAGCCTTGATCTCCCTACAGGCAACTGTATTCATCGGCGGTCATCAGTCTGATTAGCTCCTCATCATGAAAGTTCTGCACATTCTCGCCACTGGAGGAACAGGCAAGATTTGCGGCATCCGGCCCAGCCTGGAGATGCTTGCAGATTCTCCGTTGGCTGAACGGCATAGCTTTGCAATGACCGGTCCGGGGGAACTGAACAGCACCCTGGCGGACTGGAATCCTGATCTGTTGGTCTGGCACAAAGCCTGCTCCTGGAAGGGGTTGCCAAGCCTGATCCGCCATCGGGTACGAAGACAAATCCTGTTTGAACACCACTACTGCGCAGGTTTTGAGAGGCACAACGTTCCCTCGACACTCCGCTTCCGCACAATGCTGCGCCTCTCCTATGCCGCCATGGAACAGGTGGTGGCCGTCTCACGCGCACAGCGGAGCTGGTTGGAGACAGCCCATCTGATCTCACCCTCCAGGAGTCGTGTACTGCTTTCCTCCCGGACAGTCGACGACTTCCTGGTTCTTCCAGCACCGGACCCGGCACTAGGTCGCCCCCTCACCCTGTTGGCCTATGGGCGGCTCACTCCTCAAAAGGGCTTCGACCGGCTGCTGCGGGCCCTGCGCCATCTGCCTGGGGGCGGTCTACGGCTGCTACTGGTTGGCGACGGACCCCAGAAGCAGGAACTTGAAGCACTGGCTGCTGCCGATCCGAGGGTCGAACTCCTGGGAGCCCGCAAGGACATCCCCGCCCTGCTGGCCCAGGTCGATGCTGTGGTGATTCCATCCCGCTGGGAACCCTGGGGGAATGTCTGTCTGGAGGCACGGGCGGCAGGAAGGCCCGTGATCGTGAGCGACGTGGATGGACTGCCTGAACAGGTGTTGCGTTCGAGGAACGGAAGCGCATCCGCTCAGCATGGCTCCTGCGGTCTGGTGGTGAACGGGGAATCAGACTCTGTGCTGGCCGCCGCCCTTGACGCCATGCTGAGCAGCACTGACCGGCAGCGAAGCTCATGGTCGGAGGAGGGGCGACGCTCCGCCCGCAGTGCCTGGAGTGACTACATGGGCTCCTGGAGCCACCTACTGGATGAGCTTTCATGAGCGAGATATCTCTGGTGTCGCTGCATTCGGTGCCGGTTGGTGTCGTACCGATCCTGGTCTTCCTCTCGGGCTTGTCGCTGCCATTCACCAACGCCTCCTCGATGTTGTTCCGCTCTATGGAGCTGCAGGCGCAGATGGGGCGTCGCTTGCTGCAACGCCGCCAGGCATCCGCCGCGGCAGGAGCCGCCTGAGCCGCCATGGCGCACAGCCCTCCAGCGAGCCTGGTCAGACCGGTGATTTCCGTGGTGATCCCAGTCCACAACGGCTCAGCCCTGCTGCGCCACACCCTGCAATCGGTGCAACAGCAAAGCCTCACCAACTGGGAACTGATCGTGCTGGACGACGGCTCCAGCGATGACAGCGCCGCCATTGCAACCGCCATGGCCGGCGATGATCCCCGCATCCAGGTGCTACGCCAGGCCAACGCCGGGGTTTCGATCGCCCGCAACCGGGGTGTGGCCGCCAGCCGCGCCCCCCTGATCGCCTTCCTCGATGCCGACGACCTCTGGCATCCGGACAAACTGCGCTGCCATGTGGAGCGCCACCAGAGCGATGCCGACCTGGGAGTGAGTTTTGCCCGGGTGGAATTTCTCAGCCCGGAAGGGCAACCCACCGGCAAGATCGCCTCCCACCCCAGCGGTCCCCTCAGCCCGGCCGATTTCCTCTGCGAAAACCCCACCACCACCACCTCCAACTGGGTGCTGCGCCGGGAGGTGTTCGAGGCGGTGGGAGGTTTCGTGGAGGGGATGAGCTACTCGGAAGATCTCGAGTGGCTGCTGCGGGTGGCCTGCGACGGTCGCTGGCGGATCGAACCGATCGATCGGGTGCTCACGTACTACCGCACCTCAGCCGGTGGCCTCTCCGCCAGCCTGGAGCGGATGGAGCAGGGCTGGCTGCGCCTGATCACCGAAGCCCGTGGCTATGCACCCCAGCTGGTGGCGCGCCATTTCGCGGCGGCCCAGGCCGTCCATCTCCGCTATCTGGCCCGCCGTTCCCTGCGGCTGCAGGGGGATCCAGCCCTGGGGGCTGATTTCATGGTCCGTGCGCTCCGCTCCGACTGGACGCTGCTGATCCGCCAGCCCCGCCGCACCGGACTCACGGCAGTGGCCGTGCTCGTGCGCCAGATCCTTGCAACCCTGCAGCGTTGGCTGCGGCTGGGCAGCCGATCCAGCCGCGCCGGTCCGGTTTCGCGCTCCTGACCACCGCGTTTCTGCACCTGTCCCCCATCCACCAGCACCGTCGTGCCCCGATCCGACCCACCCCCCCAGACGGAAGCCCAGCCGCTCGTGTCGGTGGTGATGCCGCTCTACAACGCGGCCCGCACCGTGGCCGCCAGCCTGGACTCGGTGCTGGCCCAGACCTACACCAACCTCGAGATCCTGGTGGTGGACGACGGCTCCACCGACGACGGAGTGGCCATCTGCCACAGCTACGCAGATCCCCGCATCCGGATCGTGCCGCAGAAGAATCGCGGTCTGGCGGGGGCACGCAACACCGGCATCCGCCACGCCAGCGGGGCGATCCTGGCCTTTCTCGACAGCGACGATCTCTGGCTTCCCGAGAAGATCGAGCGGCATGTGCAGCACCTGCAGGCCAATCCGGCGGTGGGGGTGAGCTATTCCCGTTCCGCCTTCATCGACGACCGGGGCCAGCCCCTCGGCATCTACCAGACGCCACCGCTGCAGCACATCACCCCCGAACTGATTCTCTGCCGCAATCCGATCAGCAATGGCTCCTGCGTGGTGATGCGCCGCGAAGTGCTCGACGGGATTCGCTTCGAGGCCAATCTCTATGGCACCCCCGAGAGCTACTGGTTCGACGACAGCTTCCGCCAGTCGGAAGACATCGAATGCTGGCTGCGGATCTCCCTCCAGACCCAGTGGACGATCGAAGGCCTCGCTGAGGCCCTCACCCTGTATCGGATCAGCAGCGGCGGCCTCTCGGCCAACATCGAGAAGCAATTCGCCAGCTGGCAGCGGGTCCTCGACAAGACCGCCGGCTACGCCCCCGACCTGATCCAGCGCTACGGCCAACGGGCCCGGGCCTACCAGCTCCGCTATCTGGCCCGCCGATCGATCCGTGAAGGTCAGCCTCGCCTCGGCGTCAAGCTCTGCCATCAGGCCCTGGGCACCTATCCGGCTCTGTTGCGGGAGGAACCGCTGCGCACCCTGATCACCTTGGCAGCTGGTTACCTGGGAGCCCTGCTGCCAAAGGCCCTCTATAGGCTTCTGGAGACCTCAATGATGCGGATCACGGGGCTGATGCAGCGTCTGAAGATCGCTCTGCAGTCCAGCCGGCACTCCGGCAGCTCTGAATCGCAGGGGACCTGAACCATGCAGTTGCTGCTCGTCTGCTCCTCCGGCGGTCATTTCAAGGGGCTGTTCCAGCTGGAGCCGTTCTGGCGCCGCCACCAGCGCACCTGGGTGAGTTTCGACACCGCCACCACCCGGCAGGCCCTGGACGGGGAACAGGTGAGCTGGGCTTACAGCCCCACCAACCGCAACCTGCCCAACCTGCTGCGCAATGCCCTGCTGGCCTGGACGGTGCTGCGGCAGCAGCGGCCCGATCTGATCCTCTCCACCGGCGCCGGCGTGGCGGTGCCCTTTCTGATTCTGGGCAAGCTGCTCGGTCATCAGACCGTGTTCGTGGAATCGATCACCCGCATCGAAACCCTGAGCCTCTCGGCGCGGCTGGTGCTGCCCTTTCTCGATGTGCTTTATGTGCACTGGCCCCAGCTGCAGGCCCGCTACCCCCGGGCCGTGCTGATCACCCCCGCGGACGCCGCATCGATCGAAGGAGCATCCGCATGATTCTGGTGACCGTGGGAACCGAGAAGTTCCCGTTTGAGCGCTTGATGCACTGGCTGGACCATCTCCTCAGCGAAGACCTGGTGGGCGAGGAGGTGGTCGTGCAATACGGCACCTGCACCGTTCTGCCGGCCGGGGCGAAGGTCTATCGCTTCCTCAAGGAGCAGGATTTCCAGGATCTGATCCGTCAGGCCCGGCTGGTGGTGGCCCACTGCGGTGAGGGCACCGTGCTGCTGCTCGACACCCTCGACACCCCCTTCATCCTGGTGCCCCGCAGCCAGCGTTACCGCGAACACGTGGACGATCACCAGGTGGAACTGGCCCAGGCCCTCGGATCGGTGGGGGTGCCGATCGCCTGGGGGCCGGCCGATCTGGTGCGCTTCCTGGCCAATCCCCGCAAGGTGTCGATCAGCGATCTCTCGGTGGCGGCCGCCACGGGCGTCTGCCGGCAGCTGTCTGAGCGCTTCCCGGCCCATTAACCGCAACACCGTCACACCGACACCTTCATCACGACACGTCGACTGCCATGGCCAGCACCACACCTGAGGCCCCTTCGGAGACTCCCCGCAGTGGCGTCACGGTGACATCCCACCGCGACACCCTGGTGCTGGGCTTTCCGCGGCGGTTCACGGTGGCGGAGGCGGTGCCCTTTCGGCAGTGCCTCGAGCAGCTGCTGCCCCAGCACCCGCTGACGCGCCGGGTGGTGCTCGATTTCAGCCGCACCGATCTGATCGACAGCAGCGGCCTCGGCTCCCTGATCACCAACCTCAAGCAGGCCCGATCACGCTCGGTGCCGGTGGAGGCCTGGAGTGCCGGCACCCAGGTGACGCTGGCCCTGTCGCTGGCGGGCCTGGACAAGGCGATTCCGCTGACCGCCGGCACCGAGGCCGTGAACCCCGCCCAGGCGGTGAACACCAAGGAGCGGCCGGCGGTGACCCATCCCTCGGTGCGGTCGGTGCCGAAACGCCTGATCGACATCGTGGGCGGGCTGATCGGGCTGGCGGTCACCGCCCTGCTGTTCCCCTTCATTGCCCTGGCGATCCGGCTGGACAGCCCCGGACCGATCCTGTTCAGCCAGGTGCGGCTGGGCTGGATGGGGCGGCGCTTCCGCCTGTGGAAGTTCCGCTCGATGGTGGTGAATGCCGAAGCCCTGCGGGATACGGTGAAGAACGAGGCCAGCGGCGCCTTCTTCAAGAACAAGAACGACCCCCGCATCACCCGGGTCGGTCGCTTCCTGCGCCGCACCAGCCTCGATGAGATCCCCCAGTTCTGGAACGTGGTGATCGGCGACATGAGCCTGATCGGTACCCGACCCCCCACCGCAGACGAGGTGGATCGCTACGCCGTTCCCAACTGGCAGCGGCTTGATGTGCGACCGGGGCTGTCGGGCGAATGGCAGGTGAACGGCCGCTCCAAGGTTCTCGACTTCGAAGACGTGATCAAGATGGATCTGCGCTATCAGGAGAACTGGAGCCTGGCCTATGACCTCAAGCTGATCGTGCGCACCTTCCTGGTGATCTTCAGCAAGCGTTCCGGAGCCGCCTGATCCATGGATCTACCAGGCCCCGGCGGCGATCGCGAGCGTCGCTTCGCCAGCCACCTCGATGCCATTGCTGAGCTGCTCGACTGGTTCGAGCAACAACAGCCCGCCGGGGTGGATCCCATGGTGTGGATCCAGGCACAGACAGCCCTGGTGGAGGCCTTCACCAATGCGGTGCGTCACGCCCATGCCACCCTCGTGCCGCCACCGGAGGTGGTGGTGCGCCTGGATTGCACTAGCGGCACCCTACGGCTCTGCATCCACGATCAGGGCGATCCGTTTGACATGGAAGCGGCCTGGAGCGAACCGGAGGAGGGGGCCGACTCTGATGATGGCTCAGAGGATCTTCCCAGCCTCGATGACGACGGCCTGCCGATCCTGCCGATGCGGGATGCTCACTGGGGCCTGATCATGCTGCGCAAACTGCAGCAGGATTTCGGCTGGTCCATCCGCTACGACGGACTTCCCGACGGCGGCAATGTGCTGGTGCTGGAGCACCCCCTGGACTGAGACTGCCTGCGATGACGAACGCCTGGGCTGAGAACGCCTGAGCTCAGCCCCGGTGAGCTGAATGCCCTGAATTGGCATCGGGACCAGCCGGTGGAGCGAACAGATCAACGCGGAACCAGTCTGGCCGGCCACAGGCCTCTGGATGCAGCCAGGTCCAGCGTGTCCAGAGTTCCAGAAAGAGGTTGGTGTCCTGCGGACCCCTGGCCCAGCCATAGCCCACGGAATCACCCCAGACCACCGGAGGTCGACCGGCGTAGACGTGGCGCCCCCGAGCGGCTCCAACTTCGCTCACATGCAGGATCGGACTGCCCTGATAGGTGAACACGGGACGCTTCTGCCGGACCTGCTCCGAATCCGGCACCCGGAACCACACCTTCTTGCTGTGCTGCAGATACCAGAAACGCCAGGAACAGGCGGGCGACACCCGATCATGATGGGTGGTGAAGAGTGTGCCGCGCACCTGCAGATCAGGAGGAGCCGAGGGCAGCTTCACAGCGCGAAGAGGGAAAAACGACGTCGGGCCCAGCCCGCAGGACCCGACCATCATCAGAGCGGCCAGCTGTGGCAGGAGCCGCGACAGAGAACGCTCAGGACAGATGGACCTGCTCCAGGGACGTCAGGCACACCACGCCGGCAGGGTAAGCCGTGCAGGCGGATCCCGGTGGCACGAGAACGTGCACGTGGCAGCCAGCCGCCAGGGCCGAGCGACAACCGGCCTGGGAGTCTTCAAAGGCCCAGCAGTCGCCTGGGTTCACCCCCAGGCGTTGGGCAGCCAGCTGGAAGATGTCCGGTGCCGGTTTGCCCTGGCGCAGCTCCGGATCGTCCCCATACACCCGCTCCACAATCAGTGAGAGCCAGGGATGGGGAGCGGCCTTGATCGCCACAGAGGCCTCTGCACTGCTGGTGGCCAGGGCCATGGGGATGCCGAGCTGGTGGCAGCGTTGCACCAGTTCGGGGGCACCGGCCATCGGCAGGGCCTGGCCCAGCAGGGCTTCCGCAATCGGCTGGCGCACCGCCAGCAAAGCCTCCACACTCACAGACCCCGGCAGCAAGCTCCGCACCTGCTCCGCGCAATCGAGGCGCCGCCGACCCCGCAGATCGAGCAGCTGGGCCTCGGTGAGATCCCCACCGAAATGGCAGGCCGCCTCGCGCCAGGCCCGGCCATGCAGGGGCTCGGTATCGAGCAGGAGACCATCCAGGTCGAACAGGCAGGCGGCAGGGGGAGGCATCAGCGCATCCTCGCGCCTGAGGATGCTTCACTGCAGCCGCAGCCCCGCAGCCCCGCAGCCTGGACCTGCACACTTGAACAAGCGTGTCACCCCACAGCCGCCGTCCGGGGCGCCTCGCTTGAATGCCATCTGGCCGGCAGGTTGGTTGCGATGGGCGAAACCACGATCGAATCCGTGCTCCAGGAGGGGCGGGTGTTCGCGCCGCCAGCGGAGCTGGCCGCTTCCGCCGCCATCGGCAGCATGGAGGCCTACCAGGCCCTGGTGGCACGCATCGAAGCCGATCCCGATGCCTTCTGGGGTGAGCAGGCACGCCAGCACCTGCACTGGTTCGAGCCCTTCGACACGGTGCTCGACTGGAGCAACCCTCCCTTCGCCCGCTGGTTTGAGGGGGGCACCACAAACCTCAGCTTCAACTGCCTCGATCGGCACCTGGAGGGCCCCCGAGCCGACAAGACAGCCCTGATCTGGGAGGGAGAGCCAGGCGATGAGCGGCGCTTCACCTACCGGCAGCTGCACGCCGCGGTGTGCCAGGCGGCCAATGCGCTCAAGGCGCTCGGCATCGGCAAGGGCGATCTGGTGGCCCTGTACATGCCGATGGTGCCGGAGGCGGCGATCGCCATGCTGGCCTGCGCCCGCATCGGCGCCCCCCATTCGGTGGTGTTCGGCGGCTTCTCCGCCGATGCCCTGCGGGATCGGCTCAACGATGGCGCCGCCAAGGCGGTGATCACCGCCGATGGCGGCTTCCGCAAGGACAAGGCCGTAGCCCTCAAGCCAGCGGTGGATCAGGCCCTGGCCGGTGGCGCCTGCCCGAGCGTGGAACAGGTGCTGGTGGTGCAGCGCACCAACCAGGAGGTGGCGATGACCTCCGGCCGCGATCAGTGGTGGCACGAGCTGGTCGAGGGCCAGAGCAGCGATTGCCCCGCTGAGCCGATGGCCAGTGAAGACCGCCTGTTCGTGCTCTACACCTCAGGATCCACGGGCAAACCGAAAGGGGTGGTGCACACCACCGCCGGCTACAACCTCTGGGCCCATCTCACCTTCCAGTGGATCTTTGATCTGCGCGAGAACGACATCCATTGGTGCACGGCGGATGTGGGCTGGATCACAGGCCATACCTACATCGTCTACGGCCCCCTTTCCAATGGCGCCACCACCGTGATGTACGAGGGCGCACCACGGCCCTCCAAACCAGGAGCCTTCTGGGAGGTGATCCAGAAGCACAGGGTGTCGATCTTCTACACCGCACCCACCGCCATCCGCGCCTTCATGAAAAACGGCCGGACTGTGCCCGACCAGTACGACATGAGCAGCCTCAGGATCCTTGGCAGCGTGGGGGAGCCGATCAACCCCGAGGCCTGGATGTGGTATCGGGATGTGATCGGCGGCGACCGCTGCCCGGTGGTGGACACCTGGTGGCAGACCGAGACCGGCGGCGTGATGATCAGCCCCCTGCCGGGCGCCATCCCCACCAAGCCGGGCTCCTGCACCCTGCCCCTGCCGGGCATCGCAGCCGATGTGGTGGATCTGGAGGGCAACTCCCAGGGACCGGATCAGGGCGGATATCTGGCGGTGCGTCGTCCCTGGCCCGGGATGATGCGCACAGTGCATGGCGATCCGCAGCGCTTCCGCAAGAGCTATTGGGAGCACATCCGTCCAGCCGATGGCAGCTGGCTCTATTTCGCCGGTGATGGCGCCCGTCGCGATGCCGATGGCTACTACTGGGTGATGGGCCGGGTCGACGACGTGATCAATGTCTCGGGCCACCGTCTGGGCACGATGGAAATCGAATCGGCTCTGGTCAGCCATCCGGCCGTGGCCGAGTCGGCAGTGGTGGGTCGACCCGACGAGCTCAAGGGCGAAGGCATCGTCGCCTTCGTGACCCTCGATGCCGGCCAAGAGGGCGAGGAGTCCCTGATCGCCGAGCTGCGCGCCCATGTGGGGAAAGAGATCGGACCGATCGCCCGACCCGATGAGATCCGCTTCACCGATGCCCTGCCCAAGACCCGCAGTGGCAAGATCATGCGCCGGATTCTGCGGGCCCTGGCTGCCGGTGAAGAGGTGAGCGGCGACACCTCAACCCTGGAAGATCGTTCGGTGCTGGATCAGCTGAGAGTCTGAAGCATGGTCACCAACCAGGCGCTCCATCCAGGAAAACGAGACGATCCATGACCCGAAAGCCCGTCCAGGACTTTTTCCTGTTCCTGATTGGCAGTGCTCTGTTTGCAGCCGGGATCTTTCTGTTCACCAATCAGGTGATCGTGGGTTCCAGCACCGGGATCGGCTTTGGCATTCACTCGGGGCGCGGATGGAACCGGGGAGGTGGATCCTTCTTTGGTGGGCTCTTTGCATTTGGGAGTGGCCAGGGATTCGGCCTGCTGATGATCCCCTTTGGAACTGGAGTTGTCTTCCTGCTGGCGGATGTCTACCGCAAACTGGGCTGGTTCCTGATCTGGACATCCTCAGCCGCGATTGGAGCTGCCGTACTGCAGAGCCTCCTGTTCAGCTTCAGACCAGCCAGCCTCTGGAGCCTGATCGCCATGGTCTTCATGATTGGAGGGGGAGCTGGGCTGATGCTCAAGTCGTTACGCAACTACCAGGATGAAGAGCGCGGTCGCGTGGACCGCAATATCGACAACTCCAGACAGGTGATCGAGGAGATGAGGGAAGAACTGGAACGGTTGAAGTCAAAGATCGATATGGACTCCAAAGGCTAAGCAGAGTCTGGACAACTGGGCAACCCAGCAATCGGATCGAACCAGGGCCCGAGATTCAACTCCATGGTTGAAGACAGTATCTCAAGAGGCTGGCCAGCAGATTCAGATTCAGAGTCAGGCTTTATCTTCATTGAGCAGTTGCTGCTTGGCGGCCTCGAGATGCTGACGAGCCTCTTCAGTGATCACAGGATACTTCAGATCCAATGAATCCAGAGTCTCAATGATGGCTGCCGCCACCACGATCCGCGTGAACCACTTGTTGTCAGCTGGCACGACATACCATGGGGCAACCTTGGTTGCGGTGTTTCGGATCATGTCCTCGTAGGCATTCATGTAGTCGTCCCAGTAGGCGCGCTCCTTGATATCATTGGCCGAGAACTTCCAGTTCTTTTCGGGAGTCTCAAGCCGCTCAAGAAAGCGTTTCTTCTGTTCCTTTTTTGAGAGATGCAAGAAAAACTTGCGCACAACCACACCATTATTGGAGAGATATTGTTCGTAGTGTCGGATATCGCGGAATCTCTCTTTCCAGATGTCCTTGCCCATCAACGGCTCCGGCAGTGTTTGTTGATGCAGAAGCTCAGGATGGACACGCACCACCAGCGTCTCCTCATAGTAGCTACGATTGAAGATGCCGATTCGCCCCCGCTCTGGCAGGGCGAGATTACAGCGCCAGAGAAAGTCGTGATCCAGGTCTACAGATGAAGGCGCCTTGAAGCTGCTGACCTGACAACCCTGGGGGTTGACCCCGCTCATCACATGCTTGATGGTGCCGTCCTTGCCGGCAGCATCCATGGCCTGAAAGGCCAGCAACAGAGCCCAGCGGTCCTGGGCATAGAGCATGTCCTGAAACGCCGCCAGCAGCTCAACGCCCAGGGCCAGAGCTTCCTTGGCCTGGGGTTTGTCTTCCTGGTCGAAATGGAGCGTGTCACCGGGGTCAACATCCCTGAGCCGGAACGACTCTCCGTCTGCGACGCGGAAGGGCTTGGCGAAATCCTTGGCTCGCTGGATCAGTGCCTTCTGATCTTTGTTCATGGTGGGCTTGGTTCCAATCACTCCTGATCTCCAACCTATGGTAGTTGCGGACGATCTCCATCGAGCAGAGCCACAAAGTTATTGTTGATTCAGATCTCGAAGCGAACGGCAGCCCTGACAGGCATCGCAGAAGGTCAGGTCATTGGGTAAAGATGTGCAGATAGTGCGTGAATGGCTTGCTTCATTGTCGCAAAGATGCCAACACTGTTGTCTCCAGTCCCGATCCCCATGCCAAATCGGTGCAGCTCCTCCAACATGGCCGTGGAACTGGTGACCAGGGCAAACTCGATCCCTGTCTGGCGGAGATGGTCACGCAGTTCCAGCAGGGCCTTGGCAGCGGAGTAGTCGATGTCATCAATGCCGGAGGCATCCACCACCAGGCCGCGGATCACGGCATCCGGTGACTGGTGATCGCCATCAATTCCTGAGTGAAGCGATTGGCATTGGCATAGAACAGATTGGCCTCGAAGCGGTAGGCCAGAATCCCAGGCGAAGCCAGCACATCGGTGGCCAGCTGATGACGCTGCAGCGGCAGCAATCCAGCTGATCGCGGCAGCCGTTGAAGCAGGGATGTCACGCAGTGGCGGCGATGGTGGAATCGAGAATGGGGTGGAAGCGGTGGAACATCCGGGCAAGGCCATTCTGAACAACGGCCACCAGCAGGGCCCGACCGGAATCCAGGTTCAGTTGCATCAGCACTTCATTTCAGCTGAACTCTCCGGTTCAGCTCACTGTTCAGCTCTCTGCTGAGTTTTTCAGTCCTTCAAGCCAGGCCAGAGAAACGTATTGAATCGTCGCCCACCGAGTACTGACTGAAAACCCAGGGTGTTCGGCGTGGATAAACTCACGACGGCGCCCATCTGATCCGCGAGCTTGACACCTGTGGAGCGCCTGAGGCGTAAAGCACTACAAATCCAGTTGATAGCACCCACCACGGGGAGTCAGCCCCTCCTCAAAAGTTTGGATGCTGCAGAGAAATGGATTGGCAAAGGCCCTGCGGAACATGTAGAAGTCAGGCTGTCTATAGCTGGCAACAATGGTGCTCCACCTGAATGCCGTGAGCCTGAAGTGCTTCCCGCGCAACCTCCTGTTGCATGGAATCCGATACTTTTCGATAATCCAGAATGACAACTTGATAGTGTTCGCTACGGATCTGGGCCATGACCTGGCTCAGGCTGCCCTTGGTGGAATGAAACCAGATCTGAGGCTGGGACAGCCAGGTGCCGTAGGGAGCCGCGTCGGCAACTGCCGGCGGCAACGCCATCACCGTTGCCGCCAAGGATAAGAGAATCTTCCGTATTCAAGGATTGTGGTCAATCATGACGTGGAATCCGATGAACTGAGTCACCGATCCTGAGGCCAATGTCCAGGGCCTGCCCTAGGAGCCTGTCGCGCATAGATCACCGCCCGCATGCTCCACAGACGCCCCTGAATCTGCCCAGATCTCAGTGGCTTCAATGGATCTGGTCGATAATATGGGGCATGAGCAAGCCCAAGACCTTCCGGCCCTGGACCCCGGGACAGACCAGCTTGATGCCACCGTCGCCGATCGACTGGCTGCCGAGTGATCACCTGGTGTTCTTCCTGCTGGAGCTGGTGGAGGAACTGGACTTTGCGCTGATCATGTCTCCCGCCCGGCAGAAGGATGCCCGCGGTGAGAAGGGGTATGACCCCAGGATGCTGACGCTGCTGTTGCTGTACGCCTATTGCATCGGTATTGCCTCGTCTCGCAAGATCGAACGGGCCTGCCATGAGGATGCGGCTTTCCGCGTGCTGACCGGTAACCAGCAGCCGGACCACAGCCGCATCAGCGACTTCCGCCGCCGCCATCTTGGAGCCCTGGAGGAGCTGTTTGTGCAGATCCTGCGCCTGTGTCAGAAGGCCGGCATGGTGAGCCTGGGTCAGGTGGCGCTGGATGGCACCAAGGTGAAGGCCAATGCCTCCAAACACAAGGCGAAGCCCTCGGCTTCTGCGAAGCAGTTGAGCCACCAGCGGATGCTCAAATCCGAGGAGCAGTTGGAGCAGGAGATCAGGGAGCTGCTGCGCAAGGCCGAGATCCTCGACGCCCAGGAGGATGGCCGCTACGGCAAGGGCAAACGCGGCAGCGA
>NZ_JAYGIC010000066.1:0-35596 GCF_034931105.1 Synechococcus sp. CCY9201
GTCGGGCGCTCCCTGGTCGTCTCCCACCAGCAGCGCCAGGATCGGGCCGTGGCCGGCGGGCCTGGGCCAGCCTGCAGCCGCAAGGCCATCGCGCCAACGCCGGGCACGCTCCAGCAGCGCCGGGCCGGCCTCCTGGCCAGAGGCTTCCCGGTTCTTCAGGAGTTCCAGCGCGGCGAGCGCCCCCGCCGCCAGGGGCGGTGCCAGGGCTGTGGTGTAACGGAATCCGCCACTGCGCTGCAGCAGCCAGTCGCCCACCAGGGCATCGCTGGCGAGGAAGGCACCGCCCCCACCGAAGGCCTTGCCGAAGGTGCCGCTCACCAGGGTCACAGCGGGCAGTCCCCAGGCCAGGCCGCGGCCCCCCTGTCCCAGCACCCCCAGGGCATGGGCCTCATCCAGCAGCAGCAGGGCCCCATGGCGCCCGCACAGCCGCGCCAGGGCTTCCACAGGCGGGTTGGTGCCCTCCATGCTGAACAGGCTTTCGCTCAGCACCAGCAGGCGCCGCCCCGGATCGGCCTGGCGCGCCGCCAACAGACGCCTGTCAAGGTCGCGGAGATCGTTGTGGCGGAAGCGCTGCAGCCGGGCACCGCTGGCCTGCACGCCCACCAGCAGGGAGTGGTGAATCAGCCGGTCGGCCAGCACCAGGCTGTGGCGATCCGCCAGGGCTGTCACCGCGGCGAGATTGGCCTGGAAGCCGCTTGGAAAGAGCAGCACCCGTTCCCGGCCGAGCCAGTGGGCCAGGGCTCGCTCCAGGACTTCGTGAATGGGCCGGCTGCCGCAGACCAGCCGTGAGGAGCCGGCACCGAGGCCTTCCTCGTTCAGGCAGGCCGTTGCGGCCCGGGCCAGGGCCGGATGGCGCGCCAGGCCCAGGTAATCGTTGCTGGCCAGATCGAGCAGGGGGGTGCCGTTCGCGTGCGCGTCTTGCAAGGAGGCGGCGCTGCCGCCGGGCCGGAAGGTGCGGATCCGGCGGTGGCGTTCGGTCGGCAGGGCGGCCAGGCTGGCGATCAGCTGCTCACGCCAGTGGGGGGCTGTGCTGATCGGCTCGGGCACCGGCACTGGCTGCCGCATCCACCCACCCTAAGCAGCGCCAGGCTGTCGCCCGTTGTCCCCTGTACTGATGAGGGGTCTTGCACTGGTGCTTTCAGTTCCGCTGAGCAGGATGGGCGGCAAGATTGATCTGCCGTCGATGGCCCCACCGCCGCAAGCAGCCCCGCCGCAACCTGCTGCGCCGCCCGCCGCCCTGCCGCCGCACCTGAAGCTGCTGGAACGGTTCACCCTGCTCTTTCCCCTCTGGACCCTGGCGGCGGTGCTGCTGTCGCTGCCGTTTCCGCAGCTGTTCACCTGGCTGAAGGGGCCGGCGATCGTCTGGGCCCTGGCGGTGATCATGCTGGGCATGGGGCTGGGGCTGCAGCTCGCGGATTTCCGGCGGGTGCTGGCCCGGCCGGCAGCGGCGGGCCTGGGGGTGATCTGCCAGTACCTGGTGATGCCGTCTCTGGCGGCGCTGCTGGCCTGGGGGCTGCGGCTGGAGCCTGCCCTGGCGGTGGGCCTGATCCTGGTGGGCTGCTGCCCGGGCGGCACCGCCAGCAATGTGGTGACGCTGATCGGGCGCGGGGATGTGGCGCTCTCAGTGGTGATGACGACCCTCAGCACCCTGCTGGCGGTTGGACTCACCCCGCTGTTGGCCAGCCTGCTGGCAGGCCGCTACGTGCCGGTGGATGGCTGGAAGCTGCTGCTGGATGTGCTGCAGGTGGTGCTGCTGCCGGTGGCCCTCGGGGTGGCCTTGAAACGCTGGACGCCCCGGGCGGCACGGCGGGTGGAGCCGCTCATGCCGCCGGTGGCGGTGGTGGCGATCGTGCTGATCGTGGCCAGCGTGGTGGGGAGCCAGCGCGACAACCTGCTGGCCCAGGGGCCGCTGCTGCTGCTGGCGGCGCTGCTGCTCCATGGCGGCGGCTTCCTGCTGGGCTACTGGATTCCTGCCCTGGCGGGCTATGGCAGCTGGGGCGCGGGCCTGGCGGTGCGCCGCACCGTGAGCATCGAGGTGGGGATGCAGAACTCGGGCCTGGCGGTGGTGCTGGCCCGCTCGGCCTTCACCAGCCCACTCACAGCCCTGCCCGGTGCGATCTCGGCTGTGGTGCACGCGGTGCTGGGCAGCCTGCTGGCCGCCTGGTGGCGTTCCCGCAGCGGATCCGGGCCAGCCCGCCCCTAGGATCCGCCCATGCCAAGCCCCGGCCAACGCGCTGATTCGCCCCAGGCTGGTCCCTCCCAGGATGGTCTTTCTCAGGCTGGTCACTCTCCGACAGTGCCCGCGCTGGACCAACTGTTTCCCTTTTCGCTCGATCCCTTCCAGCTCGAGGCGATTGATGCGCTGAATCAGGGGCATTCGGTGGTGGTGAGTGCCCCTACCGGTTCTGGCAAGACCCTGGTGGGTGAGTACGCCATCCACCGCGCCCTGGCCCATGGCCAGAAGGTCTTCTACACCACGCCTCTCAAGGCCCTCTCCAATCAGAAACTGCGTGATTTCCGCCATCAGTTCGGGGCGGAGAAGGTGGGTCTGCTCACCGGCGATCTGAGCCTCAACCGCGAGGCCCAGATCGTCGTGATGACCACCGAGATTTTCCGCAACATGCTCTACGCGGAGATCGACCATCCCGACGACGACCCCCTGGCGGATGTCGAGGCGGTGGTGCTGGATGAGTGCCACTACATGAATGATTCCCAGCGCGGCACCGTCTGGGAGGAATCGATCATCCACTGCCCGCCGCCGATCCAGCTGGTGGCGCTCTCCGCCACGGTGGCCAATGCCGGCCAGCTCACCGACTGGATCGAGCGGGTGCACGGCCCCACCCGCCTGGTGCACAGCGATTTCCGGCCGGTGCCGCTGGCCTTCAGCTTCTGCAGTGCCAAGGGTCTCCACCCCCTGCTCAACGACGAAGGAACGGGGCTGCACCCCAACTGCAAGGTCTGGCGGCCTCCCAAGACCACCCGCCGCAAGGGTCCCAAGCCGCCGCGACCGCCCCAGCCCGAGGCGCCGCCCCTGGCGTTCGTGGTGGCCCAGATGGCTGAGCGGGACATGCTGCCGGCGATCTACTTCATCTTCAGCCGGCGCGGCTGCGACAAGGGCGTGCGCGACATGGGCAGGCTCTGCCTGGTCACCCCTGAGGAACAGGCGCGGATTGCGGTGCGCCTTGAGGCTTACGTGGCCGCTACGCCGGAGGCGGTGCGGGAGGGGCACGACGAACCGCTGCTGCGGGGCATCGCCTCCCACCACGCCGGTGTGCTGCCGGCCTGGAAGGAGCTGATCGAGGATCTGTTTCAGCAAGGCCTGATCAAGGTGGTGTTTGCCACCGAAACCCTTGCGGCGGGCATCAACATGCCGGCCCGCACCACGGTGATCTCCTCGCTGTCCAAGCGCACCGAGCGGGGCCACCGCCCGCTGATGGGCAGCGAGTTCCTGCAGATGGCAGGCCGGGCGGGCCGGCGCGGCCTCGATGTGCAGGGCTATGTGGTGACGGTGCAGAGCCGCTTCGAGGGGGTGCGGGAAGCGGGGGCTCTGGCCACCAGCCCGGCCGATCCGCTGGTGAGCCAGTTCACCCCCAGCTACGGCATGGTGCTCAACCTGCTGCAGCGCTACGACCTGGCCAAGGCGCGGGAGCTGGTGGAACGCAGTTTCGGGCGGTATCTCGCCACCCTCGACCTGGCGGACGACGAGGCCCGCATTGCCGAACTGGGGGCCCAGCTCGCCTCCCTGGAGGCCGGCAGCGGCGATGTGCCCTGGGACGACTTCGAAGACTATGAGAAGCAGCGCGGCCGCCTGCGCGAGGAGCGCCGCCTGCTGCGGATCCTGCAGCACCAGGCCGAGGAGACCCTGGTGCACGAACTCACCCTGGCGCTGCAGTTCTCCAGCGAGGGCACCCTGGTGAGCCTGCGGGCACCCCAGTTGCGGGGTCGGGTCACACCGGCGGTGATCGTGCGGAAGGTGCCCGGACCCGGCCAGTTCCCCCTGCTGCTCTGCCTCACCGATGAGAACCAGTGGCTGCTGCTCCCCTGCAATGCCGTGGTGAGCCTGCATGCCGAGCTCAGCTGCCTGCAGGTGAGCCAGCTGGATCCACCGGAGCTGCAGCATCAGGGTGAATTGCGCCATGGCGACCAGGCCAGCGGTGGTCTGGCCCTGGCGGTGGCTTCGATGGCCCGTCGCCACGACATGAGCACCCCCCAGTTCGACCTGGCCGGTGAGGTGCAGGAGCAGGCGCGGCTGGTGCAGCAGCTCGAGCAGGAGCTGGAGCTGCATCCGGCCCATCGGTGGGGCGACCGCAAGCGGCTCAAGCAGCACCATCGCCGCATGGAGGAGCTCGCGGTGGAGATCGAGGAGCGCCAGACGCTGCTGCATCACCGCTCCAACCGCCACTGGGATACGTTCCTGGCCCTGATCGACATCCTGCGCTTCTTCGGGGGGCTGGATGGAGCGGAGGGGCTGGAGCCCACGGAAGTGGGCCGCACCGTGGCGGCCCTGCGGGGCGACAACGAGCTCTGGTTGGGGCTCGCTCTGATGAGTGGCCATCTCGATGGGCTCGACCCCGCCGAGCTGGCCGCAGTGCTCGAGGCGATCTCCACGGAGGTGAATCGCCCCGATCTCTGGTGCGCCTTCCCTCCGCCACCGGCGGTGGAGGAAGCCCTGCACGACCTGCGCGGCCTGCGGCGGGAGCTGCAGCGCCAGCAGGAGCGCGGCAAGGTGGTGGTGCCGGTCTGGTGGGAGCCCGAACTCACGGGATTGGTGGAGGCCTGGGCCCGAGGGGCCAGCTGGACCGATGTGATCGCCAGCACCTCCCTCGATGAAGGCGACGTGGTGCGCATCCTGCGCCGCACGGTGGATCTGCTCGCCCAGATTCCCTATTGCGAGGCGATCAGCGAGCAGCTGCGCCGCAACTCCCGCCGTGCCCTGCAGGCGATCAACCGCTTCCCCGTCTGCGAAATCGAGGATCTGGTGGAACAGGCTGCCGCCCCGGCGGGATCTGGATCTGGGTCGGCGGTAGCAAGTGAGGCTGTGGTTGTGGCTCCTGGGGACAGCCCTACCCTCTAGGGATCCTCTGGACAACCGCCTGCCGAGAAACTGCCGTCAAGACTGGGACACGACTCTCAATCCTTGGTTCAAGCATATTCCTGGGCTATCCAGACCCTGCCTAGACGACACCCTTCAGATGAATCCCAGCTCACTGGCTCAGAATCCATCCTGGTGGATCAGGAGGCCAGGGATCGACCACACGCCTGTGGGAAAGTATCGCCAGCACTCGTGAATTCTTGTCAGGTTCGTTCAAGTCCTCTGGTCGCCGCGGCATCATCCTGGCCGGTGGCAGTGGCACACGCCTGCATCCGATCACCCAGGCGGTGAGCAAGCAGCTATTGCCGGTTTACGACAAGCCGATGATTTATTACCCGCTCACCACCTTGATGCTGGCGGGCATCCAGGACATTTTGATCATCTCCACCCCGCATGATCTGCCTCGCTTCCAGGATCTGCTCGGCGATGGTTGCCGCTGGGGTGTGCGCTTCTCCTACGCCGAGCAGCCCAGCCCCGATGGCCTGGCCCAGGCCTTCCTGATCGGGGAGACCTTTCTGGACGGGCATCCGGCGGCCCTGGTTCTGGGCGACAACCTGTTCTATGGGCACGATCTCTCGATTTCCCTGCAGACTGCAGCGTCTCGAGGTGATGGTGCCTCGGTGTTCGCCTATCGGGTGGCGGATCCGGAGCGCTACGGCGTTGTGGGGTTCGATGCCCAGCGCCGTGTCACCTCCCTGGAGGAAAAGCCGGCGGTGCCAGCCTCCAACTACGCCGTGACCGGTCTGTATTTCTATGACGCCCAGGTGGTGGAGCTGGCCCATCAGGTGAGGCCGTCGGCGCGTGGTGAGCTGGAGATCACCGACCTGAACCGGTTGTATCTGGAGCGGGGGCAGTTGCAGGTGGAACTGCTGGGCCGCGGCATGGCCTGGCTGGACACCGGTACCTGTGATTCCCTGCATGAGGCGGGCAGCTACATCCGCACCCTCGAAAAACGGCAGGGGCTCAAGATCGGCTGCCCCGAAGAAGTGGCCTGGCGGCAGGGCTGGATCAGTGATGACCAGATGGCACAGCTGGCGGCACCGCTCCACAAAAGCGGCTATGGCGCCTATCTCGAAGGCCTCCTGGCGGAGCGCTGCGCATGAGCACTCCTGTTCCTGCCAGCTCTTCTCGAACGACCTCGTTCTCTTCGGCCCCGGTGCTGCTCATCGGTCGCAGCGGCCAGGTGGCGAGCGCCCTGCAGGCCCTGGCACCGGTGTTGCTGCCCGATCGCTCCCTGGTGGCGGGAGGGCGGCCTGCGATCGATCTGGCGGCTCCTTCGGACGAACTGGCCCTGCAGCTGGAAGCGATGCTCGATCAGCTGGCGCCTGCCCTGGTGATCAATGCCGCCGCCTACACGGCGGTGGATCGGGCCGAAAGCGAGCCCGAGCTCGCCCACGCGGTGAATGCCGTTGGTGTGGGTGTGCTGGCCCAGGCCTGTGCGGCGCGGGATCTACCCCTGATGCACCTCTCCACCGATTATGTGTTCAACGGCTGTGGTGAGTCGCCCTGGCGTGAAGATGATCCGACCGGCCCCCTGGGGGTGTATGGCGCAACCAAGCTGGCCGGGGAGGAGGCGCTACGGGCGGCCGGTGGTCCCCACCTGCTGCTGCGGGTGAGCTGGGTGTTCGGCATCCAGGGCTCCAGTTTCGTTCGCACGATGCTGCGGCTGGGTAGGGATCGTCCGGCCCTGTCTGTGGTGGATGACCAGATCGGTGGCCCCACCAGTGCCGAAGCGATCGCCCGCACCCTGCTGCACCTGGCCGAGCCAGCCATCGCCACAGGGCTGCCCTGGGGCACCTACCACTACGCCGGCCAACCCGCCGTGAGCTGGCACGATTTTGCCGCCGCGATCTTCGCGGAGGCGGTGGATCTCGGCCTGCTGGAGCGCGCCCCCGCCCTCAGTGCCATCCCGTCGAGTGCCTATCCAACCCCAGCGGCCCGACCGGCGAACTCACGGCTGGATGGCTCCCGCTTCGAGGCGGCCTTTGGCCTTCCCTTGCCGAACTGGCACGAGGATCTGCGGCATTGCCTGAAGGCCTGGCGATGAGGGGGCTTGCGATGACTTCGTTGCGATGAGGCTCCATGTAGCCCCCGGTCAGGCGGATGACACTGCCACCCCCAGTGGTCTCAACCTCAAAGCTTCCGTGTTGTTTTCTGATCAATGACCCGCCATCTGCTGATCACCGGCGGTGCCGGCTTCATTGCCGGCAACCTGGTGCATCACTGGGCCGCCACCCATCCGCAGGATCGCCTGGTGGTGCTCGATGCCCTCACCTACGCCGGCAACCTCGCCACGATTGGGCCCCTGATCGATGCGGGCCGAGTCCAGTTCGTGCATGGCGATATCGGTGATGCATCTCTGGTGACCGAGGTGCTCCAGGCGCAGGCCATCAGCCATGTGGCCCATCTGGCGGCTGAATCCCACGTCGACCGCTCGATCAGCGGCCCCGGTGCCTTCCTCCGCACCAATGTGGGCGGCACCTTCACCTTGCTGGAGGCCTTCCGGGTCCATTGGCTGGCCAAAGGCTCACCCGAGCACTGGCGCTTCCTGCATGTGAGCACCGATGAGGTGTTCGGCAGCCTTGAGCCGCAGGATCCTCCCTTCAGCGAATCCACCGCTTATTCGCCCCGCTCGCCTTATGCCGCCAGTAAGGCCGCCAGCGATCACCTGGCCCGGGCCTGGCAGCACACCTACGGGCTGCCGGTGCTGGTCAGCAACTGCTCCAACAATTACGGGCCTTATCACTTTCCTGAGAAGTTGATCCCGCTCACGCTCATCAACATCCTGCTCGGCCGGCCGATTCCGGTCTATGGCGATGGCTCTAATGTGCGCGACTGGCTGTACGTGCACGACCACTGCCGGGCCCTGGAGCGGGTGCTGCTGGCCGGCGAGCCTGGCAGCACATACTGCATCGGCGGCAACAACGAGGTGGCCAACCTCGATCTGGTGTCTCTCCTCTGCGACCTGATGGAGGAGCTGGCGCCGGATCTGCCGGTGCGGCCCTGCCGCGAGCTGATTCGCTTCGTGGCGGATCGCCCCGGCCATGACCGTCGCTACGCCATTGATGCTTCCCACATTCGCCGCACGCTGGGTTGGGAGCCCCAGGTGACGGTGCAGGAAGGCCTGCGGCGCACGGTGCAGTGGTATCTGGCCAACCGTGGCTGGTGGGAGCCGCTGCTCTCGCCGGAGTACAGCGGCTACCTGGAAGCGCAGTACGGAGCCTCCCTGGGAGCCTGAGCCCTGAGGCTTCGGGATTCCCCAGCCCTGGGGTTCCCTGATGTTGTCTCCCTCTGGATTCGTTGTTGTCCTGGACCGTTCTTGTCTGGACGCATTGCAGTTCTGTTCTTTCCTGTCTCGGTTCTCTTCTCTACCCCGGCTGCGTTTCACCGTCATGCAGATCATTCCCCAGTCCATCCCCGAGGTGCTGTTGCTGCAGCCGCAGGTCTTCGGGGATGCCCGCGGCTTTTTTGTGGAAACGGCACGCCAGACCGTGCTGGATCAGGCCGGAATTCCGCCGCTGGTGCAGCACAACCAGAGCCGCAGCCGCCAGGGGGTGCTGCGCGGTCTCCACTACCAGCTGGTGCAGACCCAGGGCAAGCTGGTGCGCTGCTCCCGCGGGGCGGTGTTCGATGTGGCGGTGGATGTGCGCCGCGGCTCTCCCTTTTTCGGCCAGTGGGTGGGTGCGGTGCTCGACGACGTGACCCACCAGCAGCTCTGGGTGCCGCCGGGCTTCGCCCATGGCTTCCTGGTGCTCAGTGAGCTGGCTGATTTCTGCTATCTCTGCTCGGATTATTACCATCCGGCATCGGAACAGGGGATCGCCTGGAACGATCCCACCGTTGGCATTGTCTGGCCCGACCTGCCGCCAGGGGTGGAGATGCAGCTCTCGGTCAAGGACCTGGCCAATCCCACCCTGGCGGGCCAGGATCCGGCGCTGCTGCCGGCTTCAGGCCAGAAGGCCTGAGGAGCTGCGTGCTCAATCGCTGCAGCCCTCAGATCCCCAGCCGCTCCCAGATCACCCCCAGGTTGGCCAGGTGCAGGTCGGTGGCGAAGCAGGCGGCCAGCTGCTCCGCGTTGAGGCGGCTTGTCACGTCAGCATCGGACTCGAGGTTGGCGCGGAAATTTCCGCCTTCGGTGTTCCAGGCGGTGTGAGCGTTGCGCTGCACGATCCGGTAGGCCTCTTCGCGGCTCAGCCCTGAGGCCACCAGGGCCAGCAGCACCCGCTGGCTGAACACCACGCCGCCGTAGACGTTCATGTTGCGGGCCATGTTCTGCGGGTAGACCCCCAGACCCTTCACGACGTCGGTCATTTCCCGCAGCATGAAGTGCAGGGTGACCGAGCAATCGGGCAGCATCATGCGCTCCACCGAGCTGTGGCTGATGTCGCGCTCATGCCAGAGGGCGCAGTTCTCCAGGGCGGCCACCACGTAGCTGCGCAGCACGCGGGCCAGGCCGGAGATGCGCTCGCTGCGGATCGGGTTGCGCTTGTGGGGCATGGCGGAACTGCCCTTCTGGCCCTTGGCGAAGTTCTCCTCCACCTCCAGCACATCCGTGCGCTGCAGGTTGCGGATCTCGGTGGAGAAGCGCTCCAGGGCCGCTCCAACCAGGGCTAGGGTCTGGACGTATTCGGCGTGGCGGTCGCGGCCGATCACCTGGGTGCTGGCCGTGTCGGGCACCAGGCCGAGGATCTCGCAGGTGATCGCTTCCACCTGGGGATCTGTGTTGGCGTAGGTCCCCATGGCGCCGCTGATCTGGCCCACGCTCACCACTTGCTCGAGACGTTCGAGCCGCTCCTGGTTGCGTACCACCTCCGCCAGCCAGCCCGCCACCTTGAAGCCGAAGCTGATCGGCTCGCCATGAATGGCGTGGGAGCGGCCGATCATCACGGTGTCTTTGTGCTCCTGGGCCAGAGCCTGAAGGGCGCAGGCCAGAGCATCCAGCTCCTGACGCAGCAGCTGAGCAGAGGCCTTGAGCTGCAGGGCCAGGCCGGTGTCGAGCACATCGGAGCTGGTCATCCCCACATGGATGTAGCGGCCGGCATCCCCCACGTGCTCGTTCACGTTGGTGAGAAAGGCGATCACATCGTGACGCACCTCCGCCTCGATTTCGAGGATGCGGGGCACCTCAAAGCGAGCTCTGGCTTTGATGGTGGCGAGGGCTTCGGCAGGAACGCGACCGAGGCGATGATTGGCTTCAGTAGCGGCGATCTCCACATCCAGCCAGCTCTGGAATTTCGCCTCTTCACTCCAGATCTGGCCCATGGCGGGCAGGGTGTAACGCTCGATCAAGGGCCAGCGCGTGGCGACGACCGGCCCAATCTATGGCGAAGCGGGCGACAGCCAGCCGATGATGCCCTTCATTGGCTGGCTGTGAGCAAGAATCACGAGGGTTTTTCGGCAGCGATGACATGGAACATCCAGAGGTTTCAAAGGGGGAAGGTGTGGTGAAAAGTCCCGCGGATGCCGTTCACGATGTCGTGGAACAGGGACGTTCTCACCAGAGTGATGCTTTGCTTCAGGGATGGAGTTGCCTGACTTGCCAAGGTTGACCCGATCTTCGAGGACGATGGTATTCGGTTCTTTACTGCTGCCAGTGCGGCTTACGGTTCCTGGAGCGTTGGAGAATCTGGTTGTGCCTCTGTCGCCGCTTTGGTCAAAGCTCGTCTTTCCAGGCGGCAGATTCATCACCACGGCATGCAAAAAATTCTCTCTGAGGATCATGTGGAATGGCAGACGGGCAAATGTGAAGATAATGGCCGCCATGCCTGCGCTTTTGATGAAATGTCGAAACGGGTCAGCGAAGGGTAATCACGACAATGCTCCTGGAATGGTTGTGAAATAGAATTTTCATCCAGGAGTTGAGTGTCGGTGAAATCTTGAAGATTGCTACAGGCCTGATTCATTGCCATCCATGGAGCTGGCTGTGTCTTCCTGGCCATGCATGAGTGAAAGATTGATCGGAGAAGTTGGCTCGCATGGGCAGGCGAATTCACAGAGTCTGCAAGGTCGTCTTCACCTTTCTTTCGTGTTAATCATGCTAATCTGTCGATGGCATGGGCGTAAGGAGTTGAAGGAGGCGTTAAGATCTCTTGGAAAGGACTGGATGCAACGCGCGGTTGCTCTTGTCGTAGTTGACCTGGGAAGGAATTCCTGAATTCTTGAATTCAGGGTGCGCTATTGAAATGGGACGGATTGTCGTGCCGGTCTTTGAGTGTGTCAAGCAGTTGAGGTCGTATGCTTGAAGAGGGCGCATTCCTCCAACGAAGCTGCCTGGCGTTATCGAAATTGGTCGCGATCCATGGCAGGTAAGCAGAGGCTGGATCAGGAGCTTGTGCAACGGGGCCTTGCTGCTACACGCCAGCAGGCGCAGCAGCTTATTCGTGCCGGACGGGTTCGCAGCGGTGGCCAGATCCTGGACAAGCCTGGTCTGCCGGTTGCACTGGATCGCGCTCTGGAAGTGGAGCAGCCTCCACGCTATGTGTCCCGTGGCGGCGAGAAGCTAGCAGCTGCCCTGGAAAACTTTCCGATCCGGGTGGCTGGGCGTGTCTGTCTTGATGGGGGCATCTCCACCGGTGGATTTACTGATTGCCTTCTCCAGCACGGAGCCGCGCGGGTGTACGGCGTGGACGTTGGCTATGGCCAGACGGCTTGGAGCCTGCGCACAGATCCAAGGGTGGTGCTCAAGGAGCGCACCAATCTGCGCCACCTCCATCCCGATCAGCTGTATGCACCAGAGGATCCCTGGCCGGATCTGGCGGTGGCGGATGTCTCCTTCATCTCGCTTTCGCTGGTGTTGCCGGCATTGGGTCGTCTCCTGAGCCCCACGTCTGAACTTGTGGTGCTCGTCAAACCGCAATTTGAGGTTGGCCGTGAACGGGTTGGCAAGGGTGGGGTGGTGCGTGATGCCTTAGCCCATGCCGACGCCATTGATCGGGTGATCACCGCGGCTGCTCGGGAGGGCCTGCGTCCTCTTGGCTTGGTGGCTTCGCCGATCACGGGACCGGCTGGTAATCATGAATATTTGTTATGGCTATGCGGAGCCCCTGTGGCCAATGGCGGGAGCTCTGATCCCGCAGCTCTGCTGGCGGGCACCGAGCAGGAGCGTCGAACGGCCTTGGAGCAGGTGGTGTCAGCCACTCTCTCCACAACCTGAAGGGGGGCCGAAACCTCAAGGAGCGTTGCCTTGGCCGGTGCGGATGAAGGTCTCCTGGCGGACTGAAGCCATTTGGCGCGTCCGATAGATCCGCCACGATGGGATGCGGTCGGATCCCCGCAGAGGCTGGAACTCTCGCGAGGAAAGAAAACAAAAAAGCCCTTCAGATGGCTGAAGGGCTGACTTGAGCTCTTTGCCCAGCGGCCGTGCTGGTCCCAGGGGATCAGATGGCGCCGCTGTCCCGCTCGCCGGTGCGGATGCGGATCACAGAATCGATCGTGCTCACGAAGATCTTGCCGTCGCCGATCTCGCCGGTACGAGCCGCATCCTGGATCGCCGTCACCACGGTGTCCACCTGGCCGTCATCCACCACGATTTCAAGTTTGAGCTTCTGCAGAAACTCCACTGTGAACTCAGAGCCGCGGTAACGCTCCACCTGACCCTTCTGCCGGCCGAAACCCCTGACTTCACTCACGGTCATGCCGACGATGCCGGCATTGACCAGGGCGATCTTGACGTCCTCAAGCTTGAAGGGACGAATGATGGCCTCGACTTTTTTCATGGAAGCTGCTTGGGGCTGTTTGAAGTCTCTCAGGAAAGGCCCCGGAGAGGAGGAAACCTTTCCATCAGACCCGAGCTTTGGTGGGTTCGTCGTAGCAACGGCTACGGGCGTGACCTGGGGCGTGGCCTCGCGTGGGTCGCGACCGGGCGGGTCGCATCGGTATCATCCGAAACCCCTGACAGACCCAGTGAAGGAGTCTGTCTTTCTCCGCCTGAGCCCCGTGACCGCCGCCTCGTCCAATGCGATCGCCAGTGGCTCTGCTGCCGGCAGTGCCGCAACCCCCTCCCCGGAAAACCAGACACGTACCCCTCGCTACGGCGAGCGGGCGATTGCCGAGGCTGAGCTGATCTGCTTTGAAAACCCTCGCCCGGGGCGGGCCTATGAGGTCTCGATCGAGCTGCCGGAGTTCACCTGCACTTGCCCCTTTTCCGGTTATCCCGATTTCGCCGTGCTGCGGTTGCTCTACCAGCCCGGCCCCCGGGTGTTGGAACTCAAGGCCCTGAAGCTCTACGTGAACGCTTACCGCGATCGCGCCATTTCCCACGAGGAGGTGGCCAACCGCATCCTCGACGACCTTATGGCTGCGGCCGAGCCGGTCTGGATGGAGCTCCTGGCCGATTTCAACCCCCGAGGCAATGTCCACACCGTGGTGCGGGTGTCCCATGGCACCCGTCAGGCCTGCTGAGCGCCGGTGGACCTCTCCAGGTCCAGCTGGGCCAGCAGGGACGGCAGCTCCTGAGAGAAGGCCGTGAGGTTTCGGTTGCAAAGTCCGGCCACGTGCAGACGGCCTGGACGGTCGCTGCTGAGCCCGTTTGAGCTTTCGATGCTGTCTGCCGATTCTGAGGATTCCGCGATGGCCCAAAGCTGCCGGGTGGCGATCAGGCTGGCAGCGCCGCCGGCCAGGGCAATGGCGAAGCCCGTGTAGACGAGCGGCACACCAGGGTCTCGTTTCAGAAGGATGCCGCTGGCCGGCAACACGCTGACCACGCGGACCGGCAGTCCCTTCACCTCCTGAGCGGGGCCACCGGGCACCAGCTGGGCCAGGCTCTGGCCGTCGGGCCCGAACACCTGCACCGGTCCGTCCTCGCTGCTGAGGCTGAGCAGCACCGGCTCTGATCCATCCGGACGGGTGGGCAGCACCAGGCCCCAGATCTGTTCACCCAGTTGCGGGAAGCTCTGCAGCGGCAGTTGCAGCAGAGGGCTGCGGCCTAGCTGCACGGTGATGGCGGCCAGGGCCCAGTCGGCCTGATACAGGGTGATGCCGCGGTAGCGCAGCGGATGGTTGACGCTGATCTCGGCCTTCTTGACACTGGGCTCGCCGGTGGTTGGATCGGCGGGGTTGAGCAGGCGCAGTTGAGAGCGGAACTGCTCCGGGCGGCCGGCTGGATCGCGCTCGATCGCGAAGCGATCCAGGGCGAGGGTGAGCTGGCTGCGGCCTCGGCTGTCGAGCAGTTCCAGTTCCCTTCCCGGTGCGAGGAACTGTTCCTGCCGGTGCCCCCCCAGGGAGCCCCAGGCGGCGCCCACCATCAGCACCACCATGCCCGCATGCACCAGAAGGGGGCCGATCCGTCCCAGGATCCCCTTGCGGGCCGCCAGGCGGTCTGGATGACGTTGCAGTTGCCAGCCTTGCTGGGCAAGTAGATCGGCCAGGCGATCAAGGCCTTGCTGCGGCTGGGCCAGGCTCACGGTTTCCGCCAGGCTGAGCTTGCTCAGCTGCCGGGGCGAGCGGTAATCGATCCAGCGCAGGGCCGCCTGCAGGGCCGGCCATTGGCGCCGCCAGCTGCACAACAGAAGGGCCAGGCCCAGCCAGGCCAGCAAGGCGAGGAACCAGCTGCTGGAATACACGTGATCGAGCTGCAGGCGCAGGACGCCGTCGCCGTCCAGCAGCCCCAGCCAGGGCTGGTTGTCGTAGATCCGGTGATACAGCTCGGCGCTTTCCTGTTGTGGGATGGCGGTGCCGATGCCGCTGGCGATGGCGATCACCACCAGCAGGGCGATCGCCAGCCGCAGATCGGCCAGTGCAGCGATCAGGCGTTGCAGGGTTCGGGTCGGACCCGAGGAGGTGGCGGAGCTGCTGGTCATCAGAGGTGGTTCAGCAGGGTGAGACCGCCGATGGTGATCAGCAGCACGCCGCTGATCGTCGGAATCCACTGACCGATGCGCCGCAGCCGCAGCAGGCCCGGCAGGCTGGCCGCGGCGGTGCCCGCCAGGAGCAGCGGCAGCACCTGTCCGGCTCCGAAGCAGGTAAGCATGAGCATGCCGGCCAGGGGACGGCCGCTCTGGGCCATCCAGGTGAGCAGCACCGCCAGCACGGGAGTGGTGCAGGGGGTGGCAGCCAGGCCAAAGGCGAGGCCGGCAGCCAGGGGGGCCAGCGGAGCCGGCACACGACGGCGCCAGCGATCCGGATCAGGCCCGGCCGGCATCGGCAGCTTCACCAGTCCAAGAAGATTCAGGCCCATCACCAGGGCCACCACCGCCACCAACAGGGGCAGCTGACTGGGCAACTGGCCGTAGAGACGGCCCAACAGACCGCTGGCCAGGCCCAGCAACACGAGGGCCGCCACGATGCCGCTGGCAAAGCTGACGCTGCGCAGAACCGGCAGAGCTGGCCGGGCCAGCGGGTTGGCCGATGGCGCACCGAACCCTGCCAGGTAGGCGAGGGTGACCGGCAGCAACGACAGCGAGCAGGGCCCCAGGCTGGTCAGCAGGCCCGCTCCGAAGACAAGGGCAAGGGTAAAGGGCCCGGGCTGCTCGAGGGAGTGGCTGAGCAGATCTTCACTGGCACGAGCCCAGTCGGCCAGAGTCAGCCCGAGGCTGGTCATACGGGTGGAAAGGGCGGGGCTGCCCCGCCTCGGCTACGGATCTTGATCTCAGCCTATCGGGGCAGGTTGACGCTCCCGCCGCCTGCGACGCGGGGCTTCAAGGCCGCTGCTTTCCAGGGAACAGCGGATCAGCAGGCCCGCCACCAGCAGGCTGGAGAGCAGCGAGTTGCCGCCGTAGCTGATCATCGGCAGCGGCAGACCGGTGGTGGGCATGGCGCCGCTGGCCACGGCGATGTTGAGAATCGACTGGCCCACCAGCAGGGTGGTGCAACCGATCGCCACCAGCCGTTGCTGGTTGCTGCGGCAGCTCAGGGCAACGCGGAGCCCCACGAAACCGAACAGCAGCAGAAACAGCAGCAAGACCACTGATCCCACATAGCCGAATTCCTCGGCGAATACCGCGAAGATGAAATCAGTGGATTGAATCGGCAGGTACTGCAGCTTCTGGGTGGAGAGACCGTAGCCCTCGCCCAGCACCCCGCCTGAGCCGATCGCCATCAGGCTTTGCACCAGCTGATACCCATCGCCCTGGGCATCTTTCCAGGGATCCAGGAAGGAGGTGACGCGAAGCCGTTGGTACTCGTTCACCAGGATGCTGGCGGTGCCCACCAGGCCTCCTGCAGCAGCGGCACCGACCAGCAGCTGCAGCGAAAGGCCACCTGCCAGGGCGATCAACCAGAGCAGCAGGCCCAGCAGGGCAGCGGTGCTGAGGTTGGGCTGCTTGAGGATCAGGAGGATCAGGACTCCGAAGACTCCGATCCAGAGCAGCTTCTGATCGGCCCCGATGCGGCGCCAGTGCGAGAAAAGGGCGGCGCCCTGGAGCACCACGAAGGGTTTGACCAGTTCCGAGGGCTGAATCTGGAGAGGCCCGATCACCAGCCAGCGGCTGGCCCCGTTCACCGTGCTGCCCACGACCAGCGTGGCGGCGATCAGCAGACCACCGATCAGCAGGGCCGGAGCGGCCAGTCGCAGCCAGCGGCGCAGGTTGGTGCAGATGCCGAGGTACAGAAGCCCCCAGCTGGCCACCATCCAGATCACCTGGCGTTTGACATAGAAGGCGCCGTCTCCCATTTCCCGTTCTGCAACCCACCAGCTGGCCGAGGTGAGCACCAACACTCCCACCAGACTCCAGAGGGCCACCAAACCAAGCACCAGACGCGCTTCCGCTGGCCACTGGGACCATGGCAGGGGGAGCAACCCGCGTGGGCCGATCCGAGTGGCGGCAGCACTTGGAAGGGAGCTGCCGCCACTGCCACCCTCGCCGCTGCTGCGGCGGGATGCTCTGGAACGGGAACCGGTCAACGTTTCAGCGATGCAGGATCCCCATTCAGCCGGGCCACCCCCCGGTTTGTCGAGAGCATGACTACAGATCTGTCCATCAAAGCCGTTCCTGGACCATGAAAAAAGCCCGGCATTGGCCGGGCTGAGGCTGAGTGAAAGGGATGGTGCCGGTCCTGGTGTTCAGTTGCCGACGTTCTGCTGACGACGACCGGTGGCCAGTTCGACCTTCAGAATCTTGCCCCCCTGCTTCATGATTCGCTGCTGTTCAGCGAACCAGCTCTCGAAGGGCACCCACTTGGTGAAGTAGGTGTTCTGCAGTTCCCTTTGACTGCGTGCCTTTTCGGGGCAGGGGATGCAGGCTGTGATCTTGAACAGACGCATGGGGGATCCTCGCGAGGGTGTTCCGCAGCAGGGATCAGTTACCCAGGCCGGAGCTGATGTAGTCGAAGTACACGCCCATTTCACGGCCGGCGTCGGGACCCACCAGTGCAGCAGTGGATTCCTTCATGGCCTGAATGGCCTGGACGGTGGCTCCGATGGGCACACCCAGGGAGTTGTAGGTCTCCTTCAGTCCATTGAGAACGCGCTCATCCAGAATGGAGGTGTCACCGGCCAGCATGGCGTAGGTGGCGTAGCGCAGGTAGTAATCCATGTCGCGGATGCAGGCTGCATACCGACGGCAGGTGTACATGTTGCCGCCCGGACGGGTGATGTCCGAATAGAGCAGCGATTTGGCGACGGCTTCCTTGATGATGCCGGAGGCGTTGGCGCTGATGGTGGCGGCGGCACGGACGCGCAGCTCACCGCTGGCGTAGTACTGCTCCAGGCGGCCCATGGAGGAGCCGTCAAGGTAAAGCCCCTGGACGTCAGCTTGGTTGATGACGTTGGTGATCGCGTCTTGCATGAATCCTGAGTGTGAAGCGGTGGATGAAGGACGGATGCAGCCTCAGGAGAGGGCGCCGACGACATAGTCGAAGTAGGTGCCAGCTTCTTCGGCATCGGAGCCCGTCAGCATGCTGGCGGCGACGGCCTTCATCTCGCGCACGGATTCCGCCATGGCATCGAGGGGGACGCCCAGGGACCGATACATTTCACGGGCGCCGATGATGCCGATTTCTTCAATCGGTGTGACATCACCCGCGATGATTCCGTAGGTCACCAGGCGCAGGTAGTAATCCATGTCGCGCAGGCAGGAGGCGGTCATCTCCTCGCCATAGGCGCTTCCGCCAGGGGAGATGCAGTCGGGGCGCTTTTGGAAAAGCTGGCCGCCGGCCTGCTTGACAATGCGCTCACGGCTCTCGCTGAGGACCTGGGCTACGCGTAGACGACGCTGACCGCCGCCTACAAAAGCCTTGATCTGGTCGAGTTCGCCAGGGCTGAGGTAGCGGGCTTCGGCGTCCGCGTTGATGATCGAGTTGGAGACGATGCTCATGCAGTTCTGCCTCGAAACAAGCGGTCGCCTGAGAGGAGACCGGTATCCGGTGGGTGGGTTGGGAGTCCACACGGCAGAAATTCAGGGCAGACCGGGTTCAGGGGCCTTGCTGGTCTGAGATTCGCAGCCATGTGGGTGCGGCCAGATTGCCTGACCGCCCGCTCATTCTGCGGCAAGCCTCCCAGTGTTTCCGGGTCCCGGTAACAGTTCTTCACGGCGGCTCGATTTCGCAGATCCCTTGGCCCGTAAGGGCTTTCGGCGGAGTTGTTGATATGCGTGTGTGCATGGATGTGTTTCTTCTCGACAGCAATCTGGCTTGAATTCGTCATCGCATGCTCTTCCCTTTTTCAAGGGCACAGAAAAGCCCACCCCCTGCAAGGGGGTGGGCCAACTGGTCTTTGGCTCCTGGTCTGCTCGTCTGGTCGGTCTGCCCCGGTTCCCTCCTGTGCAAAAGGCGCTTCTGATGAAACGAGAAAAGGGGGAGAGGCCGAGATCCGATCTCAGTAGTGAGGAGGCTCGCTCAGATCGCCCCTTTCGGCGCTGGAGTCAGGCCGGCATTGCCGGCATAGAGGGCTGCCGTGCGGTTCACGGTCTCCAGCGGGATGCCGTCACTGGTATCCAATCCTCGGATGTAGGGCACCGTGTCGCGACCGAACGCCTGGGCGTAATGGTCGCTGGAGAGCAGAGCCTCCACAGCGCTGAGCAGACCACTGCGCACTCGGGTAGCCAGGAAACGACTGGATTCCTCGGGCTGGGCGGCGCGGCCCAGCAGAGCCAGGTGCGCGGCCGCGGCAGCTCGGAGCGGGGCCATGCGGTTGAGCCGATCCAGGAACAGGCTGCTGGAGGCGATCTGGCCGACAAAATCGGCGACGCTCAGCTGGCCATCCCGCAACTGGGATTCCGCATCCCCAAGCCGTTCGGCAGAGAAGGGAACACGATTGAGCAATTGCCGGTAGCTGGCCTCAATCACCTGCTGCAGCTTGTCTTCGCTGCGCAGGCTGGTCAGCACCACAGGCATGCCGAGGCTTTGGCGACGGCCGTACCCCTGGGGACGGCCAGGGCGCAGGGCCTGTCGCATCGCCGCACCGGGCTGGCGTGCGGGCGAAGCCACCAGCGTGGTGGACACCGTGGCAGACCAGCTCGGACCTCCAACGCTTGGTGTCCCCAGGGGTTTGACGGGGCCGGGGACGACGCCGCTGCGCCAGGGCATCGGGACACCACCGCCGGGCTGCCAACGTGGCTGGCTCCAGCGACGGGTGGGTTCCGGATCCTTGCGGATGCTTTCAGGGCCTTCGACCACACGGCTGCTGGCCATGCTTTCACCGCCGGCCACAGTGGCGCTCCAGCCACCGACGATCACCTGGCGGCGACCGGGCAGGTTGCGGGGCACCAGATCGCCCACGGTCTGCAGGCGCTGGGGCTGTGCCACGTCAGGGCGCCTGGCCAGGGTGAGATCAGCCACCGCGGCGGCATTGAAGGCTCGCTTGAGGGCCGGAACACGCCGAGCATTGACATCGGCCGCTGTGATGAAGCGTTCGTAGGGAACGGTGTCTTCACCAAAGCTCTGGCTGTATTCAGGGGAATTGATCATGGCGTCGACAACGCCGTAGAAACCCTTGCGTGCGGCCGTGTCGAAGTAGGCGTTGATCTCCCAGCGGCCGAAGGTGGGCCGGCCGAGGATGCGGCGATGCATCACCTCAATGGCCTTGGTGATGTAGAGCCCGCTCCAGTAACGGCGCCGGAACGCATCCGAGCGGGCCACCTGGCGAATGAACTCGCGCAGGCTGATGTCACCGTTTTCGAGCTTGATCTCCTCCACCTTGGTGGACTCACCGGCATAGCCCGTGGTCCCGAGGATCTGGACGTAGACCGCCCGGATCACGGCCTGGGTGCTGGCTTCAGTGCCGCGGATGCTGGGCTGTCCACCGCGCAGGGGCACGGAATTGCCTCCGGTGGCGATCTGCTGCAGCCGCACCACCTTGGGCCCGACCCGACGAGGTTTGGCCTTGCGGAACTGAGGGCTGTCCATCTGACCAGGCTGGCTCATGCCATTGCCAATCAGGATGCGGCGCGCGTCATAACCATACGGAGCCGGACGCGTGGCCACGTTGGCCGTGCCGGACGGGAAGATGGCGCCGTAGTTGAGACCGAGCGGATCGTTACCACCGCCGTAGGCGTGTTGATCGCCGAAGGGCTGGCGGTAAGACGAGTAGAGGGTGATGTACTGCGGGGCTCCTTCAAACGGAGCGCTGAAGCGGAACAGCTTCCGGTTCGACCCCCAACCGGCGCTCTCCTGGGCTTCCTCGCCGAGATCGCGCAGGTAAGGCACGGTCTCTTCGCCGAAGACGCGGGCGTACTCCTGGGTATTGATCAGCGAATCGACCAGGCCGTTCAGACCCTGGGAACTGACGATGTCGAAGTAGCGGGTGAATTCCTCCTTGGAACTCAGGCCCCGGCCGAGGAAGTGGCGGAATGCCAGTTCAACCGCACGGCTGTTGGAGAAGCGGCCATAAAACTGCTGGCGATATTCCTTGCTCCGGCCCAGGGCACGGATGAATTCGCGCATCGAGATCTGGCCTTGCCGCACCTGGGTTGCTTCCACAGGGCAGACCACCTGGCTGTAACCCTTGACGATGTCGCGCTCAAACACCTGGCGGTAGGCGGCGCGAATCACCTCGGCTTTCTGGGCACCACTCATGCCGGGCTTCATGTTGAAGCGCTGCGCACCTTCGGCGGAGAGCGCATAGATGGCGGGCAGTTGCAGTCCCTGGTTCTCGGGGCTGCCGAGCCGTTGACGCGCCGAGGGCGTCGGCACTTCAAGCTCCTTGAGCAGCACGTTGAAGTAATCGATCACCAGCTGGCGGGCCTCCGGCTCGCCCTTGAACAGGCCGGCGGCGGCGGCTCGCATCTCCTGCAGGGCCACATTCGTGGCCGCCAGCGAACAGGCTTTCTCCAGGATGTCCCGCAGGCCGCGGGTGTTCACCGCCAGGATGCTGGGATCTCCGGCCACCACGGCATAGCCGACGTAACGCAGGAACCAGGCCATGTCACGGACCGACTTCTTCATCCGCTCGGTGCCGTAGACAGCCACCGAGATCGGGTTGAAACCAGTCGGCAGGATCACGCGCACGTCGGCGTCGCCGCCGGCGCCGTCGAGCAGCCGACGGATCAGGTTGCCTCGGCTGGCGGCGGCTCCGGCACCGGTGAAGGTCTGCACGGAACGCTGAAAAGCGGCCTGGTCGGCGGCGAGAGGGGTCTCGTCGCCTCCGCTGCTGAGGGGCGCATCCAGATAGGAGAGGGGCGTGCCGCCCGCAAAGATGCGGTTTGCGGCCTTGGCCACGATCGTCTGAGCATTGGCGGCGATGCGCCGGGCCACAGCCACGCGGGTCTGACCGCTCTGGAAGAAGGTGATCAGGCTGTCGAGTTCCCCGCCGTCGGGGAATCGGTCCTGCTGCTCCGCCTGACGGACGCTGGAGAGCGGCAGGGTGTCGTAGAGCTGGGGTGTGACCCTTGTGCTGCCGCTGCTGGCGGTCACGGTCATGAACGAGAGCGAGCCGGGCTGGGACAACTTACGGCTGGCCTTGCGGGCGTTCGGGAGCCCATGAACAAATGTTTGCAGCCCCGTGGTTCGACCCCACGGAGGGGCGGATGTCCAGAGGCGGTCACGGCGCCCCTCCGGCCCGTGACGAACCCGATGCGATCCCTTCCGTCCGGGCTGGACGCCATGAAAAGCTCGGCCCCACCCCCCGGCTCTCCGCATGACTTCCGCAGGCTCGCAATCGGTTCCTCCGGCTGCCACCGATGCCGCTCCCGGTGCCAGCACCGATGCCGCCACCCCGGTGGTGAGTGCCTTCTATGACCGGTTTCCCTACCCGGGCGATCCGCTCCAGGACGGCCCGCCGCCTGGATACAACTGGCGTTGGTGTGTCAACGCGGCTTATGCGGCCTGTACCGGGGCCCTGCCCGCTGCGGCTGCGGGCGGGCGACCGCTGCGGCTGCTGGACGCCGGATGCGGCACGGGTGTCAGCACCGATTACCTGGCCCATCTCAACCCCGGCTCCGAGATCCTGGCGGTGGACATCTCCAGCGGTGCCCTGGCCGTGGCCCGCGAGCGGCTGCGTCGCTCCGGCGGCGGCGAGCGTTCCCAGGTGCGGATCGAGAACCGCAGCCTGCTGGACCTGGCCGACGAAGGCAGCTTCGACTACATCAATTCCGTGGGGGTGCTGCACCATCTGCGCCAGCCGGCGGCAGGCCTGGCGGCCCTGGCCTCACGGCTCAAGCCCGGGGGGCTCCTGCACCTGTTTCTCTATGCCGATGGCGGACGCTGGGAGATCCACCGCACCCAGCGCGCCCTCGGCCTGCTGGGTGCGGGCAGCGGCGCCGACGGACTGAGGCTCGGCCGGCAGCTGTTCGCCGACCTGCCTGCCTCCAATCGCCTGCGCCGCCATCACGAGCAGCGCTGGGCCATGGACACGGCCGCCGATGCCAACTTCGCCGACATGTACCTGCACCCGCAGGAGACCAGTTACGACCTGGATCGTCTCTTCGCCTTCGTGGCCTCGGCGGATCTGACTTTCGCCGGCTTCTCCAATCCGGCCGTCTGGGATCCGGCCAGGCTGCTGCAGGGCGAGTTGCTCGAGCGAGCCCGTGCCCTGAGTGAACGGCAGCAATGGCAACTGGTGCAGGAGCTGGATCCCGACATCAGCCACTTTGAGTTCTTTCTCTCCAAGGGGCCGATCCTCCGACCGGACTGGTCCGATGACACGGTTCTGCTGCAAGCCCGCGGCGTGCGCAACCCGTGCCTCTGGGGCTGGCCTGGTACCAGCCTGCTGGATTCGGACATGGCACCGCTTGACCTCTCGGAGGAGGGTGTTCTGCTGCTCCAGGCCCTTGAGGCGGCCGGTCCGGAGCAGCCCCTGGAGCGGTTGCTGCCGGACTGGTCCCGCGCCCAACTGCTGAGCACGGCCAGGCTGTTGCTGGAGCAGCGCCTGCTGCTGCTGCTGCCTGGCGACTGAGGCCCTCGTGATAGATTCCGCGCGCCATAACAGAGTTTCGGCGGGCTTGCAGGACTCACTGGATTCTCACCCTGAGACGGTGTCTCTTCACGACTCCGTCCCTCAGGACACGGATCCGGGACATCCCGCAGCCGGTGTCGAGGCCTCTGTTCTCACGTCCGATGCCCCGGAGGCCAAGGCTTCCAACGGAATGGACGATTACGCGCGGCTTCGGCAGCGCCTGATCCTGGCCACGCTGCTCGTTTCGGCAGTGGCTGTTGTGATCACCTCTCTCCGCTTTGATCTGGCCACTGCCGGCAGTCTGCTGGTAGGCGCCATGGCCGGCTTGCTTTACCTGCGGCTTCTTGCTCGCAGTGTTGAGCGAGTCGGGAATGGATCGAAGTCTGTGGGCAAGTTTCAGCTTCTGGTGCCTGTGGTGCTTGTGCTCGCTGCGGCGCGCCTGCCCGAGTTGCAGTTGCTGCCTGCCCTGATCGGCTTTCTGCTCTACAAGCCGGCCATTCTTCTGAATGCTGTCTTCGACAGCTGAAGATCATGACCGAACTAGCTCAAGCCTGACGGCTCCGCCGTCGTTTTCCGAAACGCCGCCTGCGCGGCACCGAAACCCACCAGCCAGATGGTCGCCTTACCACTTGTTCTCCCTTTCGCCGAACTGGAGGTTGGTCAACACCTCTATTGGCAGCTGGGGAATTTCAAGATCCACGGTCAGGTTTTCCTGAGCTCCTGGGTCGTGATCGGCGCGCTGCTGGCCCTCGTGGTTGCCGGAACCCGCAAGCTCAGCCGCGATCCCCAGGGAACCCAGAACCTGCTGGAGTTCCTGTGGGACTACATCCGCGATCTCACCCGCGAGCAGATCGGTGAAAAGGCTTACCGCGATTGGCTTCCCTTCATCGGCACCCTCTTTCTGTTTATCTTCGTGAGCAACTGGGGTGGTGCGTTGGTCCCCTGGAAGCTGATCCATCTGCCCAGTGGTGAGCTCGGCGCCCCAACGGCGGACATCAACACCACGATCGCCCTGGCTCTGCTGGTCTCACTGGCCTACTTCTATGCAGGCCTTAGCCGCAAGGGTTTCCGGTACTTCGAGTACTACGTGGAGCCGACTCCGATCATGCTCCCGTTCAAGATCGTCGAGGACTTCACCAAGCCCCTCAGCCTTTCGTTCCGTTTGTTCGGCAACATCCTGGCTGATGAACTGGTGGTTGCGGTGCTCGCTTTTCTTGTGCCGCTGGTCGTTCCTCTGCCGGCCATGTTCCTGGGCTTGTTCACCAGTGCGATTCAGGCCTTGATCTTCGCCACCCTCGCCGCTTATTACATCGGCGAGGCTGTTCACGAAGAGCATCACTGAAGCTCCCTCGGCCTGGATTGAGCGCACGGCAACGTGCCGCTCCTTTCAGCCGATCTGCTAAATCTCCTGCTCGCAGGTCCGGTTGCAGTCCGGGCCCGTCTCCAAGGAGGAGACGTCCGCTGGCGACAGGTTCAACCAGCGCTACCCCAGCGCTCCACATCCCCCCTTCCACCATGGATTCCATCACCTCCGCTGCGTCCGTCGTGGCCGCTGGTCTCGCCGTCGGCCTTGGCGCCATCGGCCCCGGTATCGGTCAGGGCACCGCTGCCGGCGGCGCTGTCGAAGGCATCGCTCGTCAGCCTGAAGCTGAAGGCAAGATCCGCGGCACCCTGCTGCTTTCCCTGGCCTTCATGGAAGCTCTCACCATCTACGGCCTCGTGGTGGCCCTGGTGCTGCTGTTCGCCAACCCCTTCGCCGGCTGATCGGAACTGGATGTGATCCGAGGTCCCTGGAACCGATGGTTTCCTGGGCCTCGTCCGCATCGTTGTCCGTTCGCTCCGCGTTCTCCCTCCGGTTTTTCTCCGGACGTCCGCTCGCCACTCCCGCCCCATGACCAGCTGGCTTCTGCTTGCCGAAGCAGGTGCACCCGAAGGAGGTCTGTTCGACCTCGACGCCACTCTGCCGCTGATGGCAGTGCAGATTGTCGTCCTCACCTTCATTCTCAATGCCCTGTTTTTCCGCCCGGTCGGTCGGGTCGTGGAAGAGCGAGAGGATTACATCAGTACCAGTCGTGCCGAGGCCAAGCTGAAGCTGGCCCAGGTGGAGCGTCTGGAGACTGAATTGAAGGAGCAGCTCAAGGAGGCCCGTCTCCACACCCAGAAGCTGATCCTCGACGCTGAACAGGAATCCGATCGCCTCTATCGCGACGCCCTGGCCACTGCGACGGCCGAAGCCAACGCATCGCGCGAACAGGCGCGTCGTGAGATTGATTCCCAGCGGGAATCGGCCATGACACAGCTTCAGGGAGATGCCGACCAACTCGGTGATCTGATCGTCGAACGTCTGCTGGCTGCCACCAAATGAATCTTCCCCTTCCCCTGGTGATGGCTTCGGAGGGAGGCTTCGGCCTCAACTTCAACATCTTCGAATCCAACATCATCAACCTGGCGATCGTGATCGCCTGCCTCTGGAAGTTCCTCCCCAGCTTCCTCGGTGGCATCCTTGAGCGCCGTCGGGCCCTCATCCTTTCTGATCTCAAGGACGCAGAGGAGCGCCTGGCCAAGGCCACGGCCTCGCTTGCCACGGCCCAGCAGGATCTTGGTCAGGCCCAGAAGAAGGCCGATCAGATCCGCGCTGAAGGCAAGGAGCGTGCCCAGTCGATCCGCCTCGAGATCGAGAAGCGCACCATCGAGGACATGGCGCGGATCAAGCAGAGCTCCAGCAATGATCTCGAGTCCGAAGCGGCCAGGGTCACCACCCTGCTGCGACGCCAGGCCGCCCAGCTGGCCATTGACAAGGCCCTCTCAAGCCTTCCTGGCAAGCTCGATGACCAGGCCCAGGCCCGTTTCATCGAGCAGGCCATCCAATCGATGGGTAACGCCTGATGCCGCTGCTCAACTCCATCACCACGCCCTACGCCGAAGCCTTCCTGCAGGTGGCGGAAGCCCACAACGAAACGGAACAGGTTGTGGACCAGGCCCGTCAGATCCTGGCGCTCTGGAATGAATCCGATGATCTGCGCCAGGCGTTGACCTCGCCGGTCATCGAGATCGAAGCCAAGAAGGGTGCCCTCCAGGCTCTGTTCGCGGAGCAGGTGACGCCCACCTTTCTGAATCTTCTCAAGCTGTTGGCTGATCGCCAGCGCATCGAAGTTCTGGATGCAGTGCTGGAGCGTCTGCTCGACCTCTACCGCCAGCAGAACGGGATCGCCCTGGCGACGGTCACCTCGGCCACCACGTTGGCTGCCGAGCAGCTGGCCCAGATCACCAGCAGGATCAAAACCGTGGCGGCCACCGAGCAGGTTGAGGTCGTCCAGAAGGTCGATCCCGCTCTGATCGGCGGCTTCACCGTCAGTGTCGGTTCGCAGGTGATCGACGCCAGCCTGTCCGGACAGGTTCGTCGCCTCGGTCTGGCCCTGGCCAAGGTGAGCTAGCTCCCCCCGTTTCTCCTTCCGCCTTTTTCCCCTCGTGTCCCCTGCCGGGGATTTCCACCCATGGTTTCCATCCGCCCCGACGAGATCAGCGCGATCCTCAAGCAGCAGATCGAGGACTACGACAAATCCGTCTCGGTCAGCAACGTCGGAACCGTTCTGCAGGTTGGTGACGGGATTTCCCGCGTCTACGGCCTCCAACAGGTGATGGCCGGCGAGTTGGTGGAATTTGAGGACGGCACCGAAGGCATTGCCCTCAATCTGGAGGACGACAATGTCGGCGTTGTGCTGATGGGCGAGGGGCTCGGCATCCGCGAAGGCAGCACGGTGAAGGCCACCGGCAAGATCGCCGCAGTACCCGTCGGCGAGGCGATGCTGGGTCGGGTGGTGAACTCCCTGGGTCAGCCCATCGACGGCAAGGGTGAGATCGCCACCACCGAGACCTGTCTGATCGAATCGATGGCGCCTGGGATCATCCAGCGCAAGTCGGTGCATGAGCCCATGCAGACCGGCATCACAGCCATCGATGCCATGATCCCGATCGGTCGTGGCCAGCGTGAGCTGATCATCGGCGACCGTCAGACCGGCAAGACGGCGATCGGCATTGACACGATCATCAACCAGAAGGGTCAGGACGTCGTCTGCGTCTATGTGGCGATCGGCCAGAAGGCCGCCTCCGTCGCCAACGTGGTTGAGGTGTTGCGCGAGAAGGGCGCCCTGGATTACACCATCGTGGTAGCGGCCAGCGCCTCTGAAGCAGCCGCTCTTCAGTACCTGGCTCCCTACACCGGCGCGGCCCTGGCCGAGTCGTTCATGTACAAGGGCAAGGCCACCCTGGTGATCTATGACGACCTCACCAAGCAGGCCCAGGCCTATCGCCAAATGTCGCTGCTGCTGCGTCGTCCCCCCGGTCGTGAGGCTTATCCCGGCGACGTCTTCTACTGCCACAGCCGTCTGCTGGAGCGCGCCGCCAAGCTGAGTGATGCCATGGGCAAGGGCAGCATGACCGCCCTGCCGATCATCGAGACCCAGGCCGGCGATGTGTCTGCCTACATCCCAACCAACGTGATCTCGATCACGGATGGTCAGGTGTTCCTCAGCTCCGACCTGTTCAACTCCGGTCTGCGGCCCGCCATCAATGTGGGCATCTCCGTGAGCCGGGTGGGTGGAGCCGCCCAGACCAAGGCCATCAAGAAGATCGCCGGCACCCTGAAGCTGGAGCTGGCTCAGTTCGACGAACTGGCTGCCTTCTCCCAGTTCGCCTCGGATCTCGACGCCGCCACCCAGAAGCAACTGGCTCGCGGTAAGCGGCTGCGCGAGATCCTCAAGCAACCCCAGTTCAGCCCCCTGATCCTGGCTGAACAGGTCGCGGTGGTCTACGCCGGCGTCAAGGGTCTGATCGACGAGGTTCCGGTGGAATCGGTGGTCCAGTTCTGCCGTGAGCTGCGCGAGTATCTCAAGACCAACAAGCCCGAGTACATCTCCAAGATCCAGACCGAGAAGCAGCTCAGCGACGAAGCTGAAGCCATGCTCAAGGATGCGATCACCGAGGTCAAATCGTCCATGCTCGCCACCGTCTGAGGAGGGCGTACTGATGGCTAATCTCAAGGAAATCCGCGACCGCATCAGTTCGGTCAAGAACACGCGCAAGATCACCGAGGCCATGCGTCTCGTGGCGGCCGCCAAAGTGCGGCGTGCCCAGGAGCAGGTGTTGCGTAGCCGTCCGTTTGCTGATCGCCTGGCACGGGTGCTGGAGAATCTTCAGTCGCGCATGCGCTTCGAGGATGCTGATTCGCCCCTGCTCGAATCCCGCGATCTGCGTACGATCACGCTGTTGTCTGTGACGGGTGACCGTGGTCTCTGCGGTGGCTACAACGCCAACATCATCAAACGCACCGAGCAACGCTTCGCTGAGCTCAAGCAGCAGGGTTACAGCGTGGATCTGGTGCTGATCGGCCGTAAGGCGATCACCTACTTCCAGAACCGCAGCTACCCGATCCGGGCCACCTTCACCGGTCTCGAGCAGGTTCCCAACGCCAGCGAAGCCGGTGGTATCGCAACTGAAGTACTGGCTGAGTTTCTCTCTGCCAGTACCGACAGGGTCGAGATCATCTTCACCAAGTTCATCAACCTGGTCAGTTCCAAGCCCGTGGTGCAGACTCTGTTGCCACTGGATCCCCAGGGAATCGCCACCCCCGAGGACGAGATCTTCCGTCTCACCACCCGCGAGGGTCGCCTGACCGTGGCTGTGGATGCCGGCGGTGTTGCCAACGATCAGCCCGAGATCCCCTCGGACATCGTCTTCGACCAGAGCCCGGAGCAGTTGCTCAATGCCCTGCTGCCTCTGTATCTGGAGAATCAGTTGCTCCGCTCCCTGCAGGAGGCGGCGGCGTCTGAGCTGGCCAGCCGGATGACGGCCATGAACAACGCCAGCGACAACGCCAAGGCCCTCGCCAAGAGCCTGACGCTGGATTACAACAAAGCCCGCCAGGCGGCGATCACCCAGGAGATCCTCGAGGTGGTCGGTGGCTCTGTGGCGATGGCCTGATCTGTTGACGGCCAGATCAGTTGCCTTCTGAGCGGAGATCTTCTCTCGGCTCGTTGGCACCTGCAGGCCCGCATTCGTTGTCCCGCAACTGCTGTTCAGATGGCCGTTTCCGAATCTCGGGAACGGCTTTTTGAGCGATGTTTTTGTGCCCGGAGGCTTTCTGTGCCCGTCTGTTTGCAGTCCGAACGTGGGGCTTGGCAGGATCCGGGCGTGTGCGACAGGTCTCGCTGATGAGGGAGCACGGTGGTGTGGCTTCAGGATCTGGCCCTCATGCTGGATCCCCACAACATGGGGCGACCCCACTGGGAGGCCTGGAGATCCAAGCCCTCTTCCCCACGGCGCTCGGTCAGGTGCAGCGAGCGGTCGATCCGCTCGACACGGCTCTGCAGATTCAGGCGATCTGTGAGCTGCGCGGTGAGTCTGCCTCCAACCCCGATCCCGGCTGCGCCTGGACCGGAGACCTCAATGGGGTGTGGCAGTTGCACCGCCACCCGGTCTTTGCGCCGCTGGTGGCGGAGATCGCAGCCCATGCCCAGACCTATCTCGGCGCCCTGGGCTTCTGCGATTCCGCGGTGGCGCTGCATCTGCAGCGCTGTTGGCCGGTGGTGAGCGAGACCGGGCAGGTGGTGGGCCGCCATCACCATCCCAATGCACACCTCAGTGCTGTGTATTACCTCAATGGCGATGGCAGTGGCCGGCATGGCTGTCTGCGTCTCTTCCCGGTCCGCCAGGTGAACGAGTTGGTGCCCGGCCTGGCGGTGGGCCATGGCGGCCCGATCGGCGTCGCCTCTCCCTTCAATGCGGCCTGGCTGGATGTGGCGCCGCGAGCCGGTCTGCTGCTGCTGTTCCCCTCCTGCCTGGATCACGCCGTGCTGGAGAACCACGAGCCCGACGATCACCGCCTTTCGATCAGTCTTGATTTTGTGCTCACCGCACCGCCCGCCGCGCCTAGCTCCAGGCCGCCGGAGTACCTGGCGCCCCATCCCAGCCAGTGGCAGGCCATCGGGGAAGATGGGCTGCGCGCCTGACCGTCCGATCCCGCTCGTGTCCGATTCCTCCAGCTTCAGCGTCACCGCCGAGATCGACGGCACGCGACACAGTTTTCCGTGCCGATCCGACCAGACCGTGCTGGCCGCGGCTGAAGCAGCGGGCGTGCCCTTGCCCAGTTCCTGCTGTTCGGGGGTGTGCACCACCTGTGCAGCCCTGCTCCGCAGCGGCCGTGTGCACCAGCCCGATGCCATGGGGGTGAAGATGGAGCTGCAGGAGCAGGGCTATGCCCTGTTGTGTGTGTCATTCCCCCGCAGTGACCTCGATCTGCTCGCCGGCCAGGAAGATGCGCTCTACGAGCTTCAGTTCGGTCAGTTTCAGAAGTGAGTGCTGCGCCCATGCGCCTCGAGCCACTGGAGTTGTGGCTGAAGCCCGCGCCCGGTGCTCTGCTGCCACAGATCCGGGCCGCCCTGGCCGACCAACCCGGCGGCGCCGAGCCCCTGCGCTGGGCGATCACGGCGGTGGATCCTGATCGGGGGCTGAGGGTCGAAGGGGTTTGGCTGTTGAGCACCAAACCGCCGTGTTGAGCGGCTGTGCGGCGCCGCCGCTGCCCACCCTTCTGGTGATCCCCACCGGCGTGGGCTGTGCCGTGGGCGGCTACGCGGGCGATGGCCTGCCGGCGGCCCGGCTGCTCGCCGCCGCCAGTGGCTGCCTGATCACCCATCCCAACGTGATGAACGCGGCGGCGCTCTACTGGAGCGATCCACGGCTGCACTACGTGGAGGGCTGGAGCCTGAATCGCTTCGCTGCCGGTGAGCTGGCCCTGGCGCCGGTCCCGTCGCGGCGGGTGGGTCTGCTGCTGGATGCCGGCATCGAGGAGCCCCTGCGTCAGCGCCATCTGCAGGCGGCCGATGCCTGCCGCGCCAGCCTTGGCCTGGCGATCGGCCCGGTGCGCACCACCGAGGCACCGCTGCACGTGAGCCTGTCGCTTGGCCCCAGTGGTGCCAGCTGGGGCAGCCTGGTGCGCCCGGATCTGCTGCTGCGGGCGGGAGAGCAGCTGGTGGCGGCCGGGGCCACGGCGATCGCCGTGGTGGCCCGTTTCACCGATGAGCCCGAGAGTGAGGCCCTGGCGGCCTACCGCCAGGGGGCGGGGGTCGACGGGCTGGCCGGTGCCGAGGCCGTGATCAGCCATCTGCTCAGTCGTCATCTGGGTTGCCCCTGCGCCCACGCTCCGGCCCTGGCGCCGCTGCCGCTCGATCCCAGCCTTGATCCGCGGGCCGCGGCGGAGGAGCTGGGCCACACCTTCCTGCCCTGCGTTCTGGTGGGCCTGAGCCGGGCCCCCGATCTGGTGAGCGAACCGGCTGCCTCCAGGGCGGCCGGCCTGATCCGCTCCGGAGACATCGGTGCCGTGGTGGCGCCGGCGGCGGCCCTGGGGGGAGAGGCCGTGCTGGCCTGCGCGGAGCGGGGAGTGCCGCTGATCGCCGTGCGCGGCAATCCCTGTGTGCTGGCGGTCGACGGGGCGGCGCTGGGCCTTGAGGTGCTGGAGGTGACGACCTACGCCGAAGCGGCTGGTCTGGTGCTGGCTCTGCGGGAGGGGATCGACCCTGCCAGCCTGCGCCGGCCCCTGGGGCGCCTCGCTTGAACGGAGCTCAGCGCAGACAGGCCATCGGGTGGCGCGGCGACACCCCCAGGGCCTTGGCCACTCCCGGATGGCAGACGGCCCCATTGACGGTGTTCAGACCCGAGAGCAGCTCGGGCCGGTCGGTGACCGCCTCGGCCAGCCCGCGGCCCGCCATCACCAGGATGTAGGGCAGGGTGACACTCACCAGGGCTTCGGTGGAGGTGAAAGGCACCGCGCCGGGCATGTTGCCCACGGCGTAGTGCTGCACGCCATGGATCGTCACCACCGGTTCGGTGTGGGTGGTCTCGCGGCTGGTGGCAATGCAGCCCCCCTGATCGATCGCCACGTCCACGATCACCGAGCCGGCCTTCATGCGCTGGACCAGGTCTTCCTCCACCAGGGTGGGGGCCCGGCCGCCGGGGGTGAGCACGGCGCCGATCAGCAGGTCCGCCCCCGGCACCAACCGCTCAATCAGGCCGCGGCTGCTCACCAGGCTCACCAGGCGGCCCTTGCGGTCGGCCTCCAGCCGGCGCAGGCGCTGGGGCGAGTGATCCAGCAGGAACACCTCCGCATCCATCGCCGCCGCCAGCCGTGCCGCATGCCAGCCCACCGTTCCGGCCCCCAGCACCACCACCCGCGCCGGCCGCACGCCGGTACAGCCGCCGATCAGCACGCCGCGGCCACCGTGGGGCTTTTCCAGCAGATGGGCGCCCACCTGGGCGGCGATGCGCCCGGCGATCTCGCTCATGGGCGCCAGCAGCGGCAGGCTGCCGTCTTCGAGCTGCACGGTTTCGTAGGCCACCGCGGTGGTACCGGCCTCCAGCAGGGCCTCGCCCACCTCGGGATAGGCGGCCAGATGGAGGTAGGTGAACAGCACCAGGTCGCTGCGCAGATAGCGAAACTCCTCCGGTTGCGGTTCTTTCACCTTCACCACCAGATGGGCGCCCCAGGCGTCCTCGCAGCTCACCAGAAGGGCCCCGGCCGCGGCGTAGTCATCGTCGGCGATGCCGGCGCCGAGCCCGGCGCCCTCCTGCACCCGCACCTCCATGCCCTGGCCCACCAGCTCGCGCACCCCATCAGGACTGAGCGCCACCCGCTGCTCGTCCTGCTTGATTTCCGTAGGCACGCCGATGCTGGCCATCGGGGCCGTCAGGCCGGGTGCTGTCATGGACCACTGCAGGGCTTGCACCAGATTGGCGGGGCCGGGGCGGAACTGCCACGCATTCGTGACGGGATCAGCGTGCGGCGATCGGCATCCGCCAACCGCTGCCGAAGGCCCGAGCGCTCACTTTCAGCAGTGGTGCAGCCTGGCGCCGCTTGAATTCGGCCAGACGCAGCAGCCGATGCACCCGTTCGGCCAGGGCGGCATCGGTGCCGGCAGCGATCAGCTGCTCGGGGGTGCGCAGCTCCTCGATGTAGGCCTTCAGCAGCGGATCGAGCACGGCGTAGTCCGGCAGGGAGTCGCTGTCGCGCTGGTCGGGCCGCAGCTCGGCGCTGGGGGGCTTGTCGCGGATGGCCCTGCCCACCAGCTCGCCGCACTCGGGCAGGCCCAGATCACGGCGGCAGGGGCCTGCGGCGGGGCTGTCCAGCCAGGCGCACAGGGCAAACACGGTGCTTTTGTAGAGATCGCCGATCACGGCCAGGCCGCCGTTCATGTCGCCGTAGAGGGTGCAATAGCCCACCGCCAGTTCGGATTTGTTGCCGGTGGAGAGCAGCAGCCGGCCCTCCTGGTTGGCCAGGGCCATCAGCAGCGTGCCGCGGATGCGGGATTGCAGGTTCTCCGCCGTGATCCCGCGGGGGGCTTCTCCCAGCGCTGGGGTCAGCACCGTGTCGAAGCTGTCCATCAGCGCAGCGATCGGCAGGGTGCTGCTGGGCAGGTGCAGCCGTTCGATCAGGGCTGTGGCGTCGCTGAGGGACCCGGCGGAGCTCCAGGGGGAGGGCATCCGCAGCACCCGCACCTGCTCGGGGCCGAGGGCCGCGGCGGCGATCACTGCCACCAGGGCCGAATCGATGCCGCCGCTCAGGCCCAGCAGCGCCCGCTGGAAGCCGCACTTGCCGGCATAGTCGCGCACCCCCAGCACCAGCACGCGGAAGATCTGCTCCAGCCGCTCGGGCAACGGCGCGATGGCGCTGGCCTGGTCGCGAGCGGCGTCCCAGAAACCGAGGGCTTCACGGGCGCAGGGCAGGCGAGCCACCAGCGTCCCTTCGCCATCCACCACGAAGCTGACGCCGTCGAACACCAGTTCGTCGTTGCCGCCCACCTGGTTCACGTACACCACCGGGCAGCCCAGGCGCCTGGCGGCGCGCGAGGCCAGGGTTTGCCGCAGGGCCACCTTCTCCTGGCCGAAGGGGGAGGCCGAGAGGTTGAGCAACAGATCGAGCCGATGCGGCAGCAGTGCCGCGATCGGATCCGCGCCGGCGAGGCGGTGGCCCTGCAGCTGCTCGTCCACCCAGAGGTCTTCGCAGATCGTCAGCCCAAGGCGCCACGGGCGGCCGCTGCGCACCAGCTCCAGCACGGCGGCGCTGGTGCCGCTGCGGAAATAGCGCTGCTCGTCAAAGACGTCGTAGGTGGGCAGCAGCCGTTTGCGGGCCACGAAGCGCCACTGGCCCGGCTCCACAAGGGCCAGGCTGTTGTAGAGGCCCGGCACCCCGGCATCCTCCACCGGTTCCACCACCCCCACCAGCACCGCCAGCTCCGCGGGCAGTGAGGCGGCGAGTCGGTCGAGCTCTTCGCCCTGGCGCTGCACGAGGCTGGCGCGCAGCAGCAGGTCGCGGGGCGGATAGCCCCAGAGCGAGAGTTCCGGCGTCAGCACCAGTTCGGCGCCAGCGCTCGCCGCCTCCCGGCAGGCCGTCAGGATGCGGGCGCCGTTGCCTCGCAGGTCGCCCACCAGGGGATCGATCTGGGCCAGAGCAAGACGCATCGGCAGCGGGAACGGCGTGAGGGGAAGGGAAGGAGGCGGAAGTGGTCGCAGTCGACTCAAGCTGCTGCATCTGCAGCCCAATCAGGCTGGTGCATCTGCAGCCCGATCAGGCTGCATCAGCCGATTCGGCCTGCCGCAGGACCACCCCCTTGGAAGCCGTACAGATTGTGCTGCAGCAGCAGGGGGTGCAGCTCCGGCGGAACCTGGGCCGGATCGGGGCAGCGGCGCACCGCTGAGCTGGCCGTGGCGGGAATCTCCAGAGGCAGCAGCTCCAGCTCCGCCCCCAGCTCTCGCAGCGCCTGCTGCTGCTCCGCCGTGAGCGGCCAACCCCGGCGCGGGGCGATCGCCAGGCGGCAGCGGCGCAGGATCGCATCGGCGGCTTTCCAGCTGGGGATCTGGGGAGCCAGATCGCTCCCCACCACAAACACCAGTTCGTGCTGGGGCCACTGCCGGGCGGCGCGCTCCAGGGTTTCGATCGTCCAGGGGCTGCTGAGCTCCTGCCGGTGGTGCAGCCGCGGATCGCCGATCGCTGCCACCAGGGCCTCCAGCAGGGCTGCCCGCATGGGCAGCGGGGCCGCATGGTGCTTGAGGGGATTGTCACTGGCCCAGGTCGCCACCTCTGGGTAGAGGGTCAGCAGCCCCTCGAGCAGGGCGCGGTGGCCGAGGGTGGGTGGATCGGCGCTGGTGCCGAACAGGGCAACGGCGGGCATCGGTGGCCGGCTCAGGGCAGC
>NZ_JAYGIC010000067.1:0-25414 GCF_034931105.1 Synechococcus sp. CCY9201
CCATCACCTTCTCGACGCCGGCCCGGTTGTACCACGACCGGTCGAACATCGTGATGTCGCCGGCTGACGGCAGGTGCGGCACGTAGCGCTGGAAGTACCACTGGGTCAGTTCGGCATCGTTGGGTTTTGGCAGCGCCACATGTTCACTGCCGCGAGGGTTCAGATGCTCGCGGAAGCGCTTGATCGATCCACCCTTGCCCGCCGCATCGCGACCTTCGAACAGGAGCACCACGCGCAGTCCGACAGCCTTGATGTGACGCTGCGCCTTGAGCAGTTCGATCTGGAGTGCTTCAAGGTCTCGTCTGTAGTGCGTCTTGTCAATCGATTCGCCGTAGGGGCGATCGTTCTGCATCTCCTCGATCGTTGCGACGGGGGATGGGCGGTGCTTCTTGCTCATGGGCCTGCCTGAACCGGGCGGAGCGGTCTATGCCCACCACCAACGGTAGCTCCGACAAGCAAACATCACATCACTTCGCCTGTTCCCACGCACCCAGATGGGCCCGCATCGTTGAACAGGAGGCCCACTTGCGGCGCATCGGATGCATGCCGAGCCACACCACCTGCACATCCGGCTTCTGAGCCCATTCGCGCACACGGGCCTTGAAGGCCGCCTTAGCGATGGTGGTCATCCAATCCGGTCCACCTTCTCCAGCTCATCGCACTCGACATCCATGGTGAAGGCGACCTGCTGGCGCAGCTCGTGCAGGGCGTTATCGCTTCGTTTCCGTTCAGGCAGGCGACAAGATCGTTCTTGATCCTGGTGCTCACGGCAACTGGATTGGTGACCTTTGCATCGAGCCGCGAGCGGCTTGCGCCATCGACGCGCGCGCCGGCAGCTCAAGTGCCACTCCGCCGAGGGCGGCGAAATAGGGGCTGGATGCGTGCGGCTGCCCAGGCAGTGTGGTCGATGCCAGCATCGCGAGAGGCTGTTGCACTGCCCGACGCGCCAGGCTGGGGGAATCGCCTGCTGCCGGGGACAGCTCCACGCCGATGTGTTTCTCCAGCAGCGCCAGCTTTGTGGTGGCGGCCACCCTCTTGCCCCTGGGGGTGGCCTCCGTGCGCTACTGCCGGCGCCACCAGCGCGGCGATCTGATGCCCCTGGCCCTCTCGCCCCTGTTCTTCTCGACGCAACAGGCCCTCGAGGGTGTGGTCTGGCTTGGCCTGGCGCCCGGTGGCCCCGACGGGCTCGTGCACTCCGCCGCGCTCGCTTATCTGTTCTTCGCCTATGCCTTCTGGCTGGCCTGGTTTCCCTGGTGCGTGTTGCGTCTGAACCGGCAGGAGCCACCTGGCCTGCGGCGACGCCTGCTGCAGATCCTTCTGATGCTGGGCCTGCTGCTGGGTGCAGGCCTCTGGTTGCCCCTGCTGCTGAATGGTTCCGTGTTCCAACCCGCCGTGGTGCACGGATCGCTCAACTACACCACCACTCTGTTGGCCAATGGCTGGATCAACCTGGGCTTCGGCAGCAGCGTGTATGGCCTGCTGATCACCGCACCGTTGCTGCTCAGCGGCTCGGGCCGACTGCGCTGGTTCGCTGGCGGCATTCTCGGCGCCTTTCTGATCACCCACCTGGCCTACGGCTACGCCTTCACCTCGGTGTGGTGCTTCTTCAGCGCGGTGCTGTCAGGGTCGCTGCCCTGGATCCTCAGGGATCCGAAGCCCGTGGCGCTTCCCAGCCACGCCTAGCTTGCAAGTTTCTGCGCGGCTGGGTGGCGGTCGGTGGGATCAGGCCTGGTCGCGGCGAGGCTCTGCCGAACCCATGGCGTGGAGCTCCATCACCTGCTCGGGTCTGAGGTTGAAATCCAGGGCACCGTTGCTGGTGGGGACCGCCAGATGGAGGGGCAGCGCCTCACTGGGCCGTGGCACCAAGGCATCCAGATCGAACTGGGCCGATCCGCTCGGAATCGTCGAGCCGTTCTTGGGAACCATCTCTTCGCTGCGATTGGGCAGGCTCCACTCCTGACCCATCGAATCGCTCAACACGAGTTCAGCCTTGTGATCCAGGCTCGTTTTGGCATCGAGAGCGCTGAAGCGGATGCGCATGCCGGAGGGGTACTCCGGGAAGGGCTGCTCAAAGACCTGGGCCGTGAGGCGATGGCCCGCCCGATCGCTGAGCGACCAGCTGCTGTCCGTCGCCAGTGCTGGGGCAGCTCCCACCATGAACGCCAGCAGCAGCGGCAGAACACTCAGCGCCCAACGGGCCAGACGGGCTCGAACACGGATCCTGGAAGACATGGTTTTAAAGGCATAAAGGCTTATTAACACTAATGCAGCCGTGACGCCGAGTCGTCGCTTTCCGCAGAACGGCATGGGGGCGCCGCGCAAAGCCGGAGACCCCATCCAGGGCACCGCCGAGCTCGCATCGAGACAGCAGCGCCAGCCAGGCCGGCGCACCCGGGGGCCGCAAGCGCTGGCAATACCCACAGCCCAGGCCCAAAGAAAGGCTTGCCTCTTCCCCTCTATGCGGCTACTGTCATAGAAGTGAGCACCACACCGCCATGGCCGTCGCCACTGCCCCCTCCATCTCCCTGGTCGCCGCGGCCGGAGGTGGATCCCTGCTGTTCCGCCAGCTGTTCGATGCCGACACAGGCACCTTCACCTATCTGCTGGCGGATGTCCCCAGCCGCAAAGGGGTTCTGATCGATTCGGTCTTCGAGCAGCACGCCCGTGATCTCTCCTTGATCCGCGAACTGGGCATCGAACTCGTCGCCTCGATCGATACCCACGCCCACGCCGACCACGTCACCGGCAGCTGGCTGATGCATGACGCCACCGGCTGCGCCATCGCCCTGTCCGCGGCGGCCCGTGCCGACAACGTCACCCTGCCGCTCAACCATGGCGACCGTGTGACCTTCGGGGGGCGTTCCGTCGAGATCCGCAGCACCCCCGGCCATACCAATGGCTGCATCACCGTGGTGCTCGACGACCACTCCATGGCGTTCACCGGCGATGCGCTGTTGGTGCGCGGCTGCGGCCGATGCGATTTCCAGCAGGGCAACGCCCATACCCTCTGGAACTCGATCAAAGAGCAGATTTTCACTCTGCCGGAGAGCTGCCTGCTCTATCCCGGCCACGATTACAACGGCCGCAGCGTCAGCTCGGTCGTGGAGGAGAAGGCCTTCAACGCACGGCTGGGCGGCGACGCCACCGAGCGGGATTTCGTGGGCCACATGGAGAACATGAAACTCCCCCATCCCCACAAGATCGCCGAGGCGCTGCCGGGCAACATGCGCTCCGGCAAACCCCGCGAGACCAGCCCCAAGGCCACCTGGGCGCCCCTGGCCCGCAGCTATGCCGGGCTGCCCGAACTCACCCCCACCTGGGTGGTCGCCCACCAGAGCGATCTCACCCTGCTCGACGTGCGCTCCGCCGAGGAATTCAACGGTCCCGATGGTCGGGTGGCCGGCAGCCTGCTGATCCCCCTGCCGGATCTCGAAGCCCAGGCAGACACAATCCCCACCGATCGACCGGTGGTGGTGGTCTGCCATTCGGGCAGCCGCTCCGCCCTGGCCACCCAGCAACTGCTCAAAGCCGGCCGCTGGCAGGTCGCCAACCTGCGCGGCGGCCTCAGTCGCTGGGCGGCTGAGGGCTACCCCCTGGAAGGCGTCAAAGCCTGAAGACGGATCCAGCGGCAACGGTCATCCGCTCAACACGCCTGTCCTCTCCCAGAAGCATGGCGTCGACCAAGACCATCACCACTCCCAAGACCCCATCCAGCCGAAAGGCCATACCCACGATGACCACCACCAAGGCCATGTCCAGCCACAGCCCGATCACAGCCCATGAGCTGGCCGACCAACTGGCCGCCCGGGATGTCACGGTGATCGACGTGCGTGAACCGATGGAATACGTCGGCGGCCATATCGCCGGCAGCCTCAACATTCCCCTGTCCCGCATCACGGAGGCCGACCTGCCCCAGGGGCCGCTCGTGCTGGTCTGTCAGAGCGGCAACCGCAGTGCCAAGGCTCTGGCCCTGCTGCAGCAGCTGGGCCGGCAGCACCCCCTCACCGATCTGCAGGGCGGTGTGCCCGCCTGGCAGCAAGCCGGCTTCCCGGTGCGCAAGCTCAAGGGAGCGCCCCTGCCCCTGATGCGCCAGGTGCAGATCGCCGCAGGCTCGCTGGTGCTGCTGGGGGTGATTCTGAGCCAGGCGGTGGCGCCGGGCTGGATCTGGCTGAGTGGCTTCGTGGGTGCCGGCCTCACCTTCGCGGGCATCAGCGGCTTCTGCGGCATGGCCCGCCTGCTGGCGGTGATGCCCTGGAACCGGATCTCGATGTGATGGCCGCCACGATCCATGCGGCAACCGAGCTCTCTTTCACCATGGTGCTGATGCTGCTGGCAGGCGGGGCCCTGATCGGCTTCCTGCTGGCGGTGCTCGGGGCCGGCGGCTCGATCCTGCTGCTGCCCCTGCTGGTGAGTGGTGCGGCGCTGCCTACCAAGGCTGCCGTGCCGCTCTCCCTGCTGGTGGTCACCCTGCTGGCCCTCGGCAATGTGGGGCCCTACATCCGCCGCGGTCAGGTGGCGATCAGGCCCGGCCTGGTGCTGGGGATTCCGGCCCTGGCCGGCAGCTGGATCGGCGGCTCCATGGTCAAGGCCGGCTGGATCGCCGAGATGGTGCAGCTGGGGATCTTCGCGGCAGCGGCTCTGGTGGCCTCCTGGCTGCTCACCCGCCGCAGTGCCCTCCAGGAAGCGGCCAACGGCGGCAACACAACCGGCTTTCCGCTGGCCCTGGCGGCGCAGGGAGTGCTGGTGGGCCTGCTCACCGGCATCGCCGGCGTGGGCGGCGGCTTCGCCATCGTTCCCGCCCTGGTGCTGCTGGCTGGACTGCCGATGGCGCTGGCCAGCGGCACCAGCCTGCTCCTGATCGCCACCAACTCACTGGTCGCCCTGGCGGCCCTGGGTCACTGGCCAGGCCCCGAGCTGCCCTTGATGCTGCCCCTGCTCGGCGGTGGCGCCATCGGGGCCGTGGCTGGGCAACGCCTCGCCCCCCACCTGCCGGACCGGATCCTGCGCCAGGGCTTTTCCGCCCTGCTGATCGGCTCGGCCCTGCTCACCGGTTTCGAGGCCTGGCGCCGCCAGCCGCAGGCCACCCCGACCATCCCAGATCCACCCACGCCTGCCCTGCCTGCCCAGCGATGAGCCCACAACGCACCTTCCAGTTCCGGCTGCGCAGCAGCCATGCCGCCCCCGATCGCGCCACCGAGGGGCTGGTGGTGGAGTTCCTCACCGACTCCGGCCAATGGGAACCGCAGCAGCTCAGCCTGACGATGCCGGGCTTCCGGATCTATCTGATCGCACTGCTGCTCTGTCAGCACGTCTATCTGGTGGCCAACGCCCGGGAAAAGGCGATCCCGTTGCAACAGGTGGAGGCCGATTTCGTTGTGACCACCAGCAGCGACTGGATCATCGACAGCGTCGACGGTGACTTCCGCATCCGGCTCGATGCCAACGCCAGCGCGCAGGAGCGCAATCTCGCCGATGCCGACGCGATCGCCTACATGCAGGAGCGCATGAAGCTCTGCCCGATCTCCCGCAACCTGCCGGAGAGTGTGCGCAAGCGCATCGACCTCACCGCCCTGAGCTGAACTCGGGACGATTGATCCAGCACCTGAGAGCCCGTGGAGCCGCCCGACACCCCCAGCGGCAAAGCCGCAGCAAGCAGCGTCGATGTGGCCCAACTGCGCCGCGACTACCGCCGCGAGGGTCTGCGCCGCGCTGATCTCGATGCCGATCCCGTTGCCCAGTTCCGGCTGTGGTTCCAGCAGGCCACTGCGGCGGAACTGCTGGAGCCCAACGCCATGGTGCTCTCCACCACCGATGGCCACCGCCCCAGCTCACGCACCGTGCTGCTCAAGGCGTTCGATGATCGCGGCTTCGTGTTCTTCACCAACTACCAGAGCCGCAAGGCCAGCGAGATCGCCAGCGATCCCCAGGTGAGCCTGCTGTTCCCCTGGTACGGGCTGGAGCGTCAGGTGGCGATCCTGGGGCAGGCGGAGCGGATTTCGGCGGCGGAATCCCTGGCTTACTTCACCTCCAGGCCCTTGGGCAGCCGCCTCGGGGCCTGGGTGTCGCAGCAGAGCACGGTGATCAGCTCCCGCCAGATCCTGGAGATGACCTGGGAGGAGATGAAGCGTCGCTTCGCCGATGGAGAGGTGCCCCTGCCCTCCGCCTGGGGCGGCATTCGGGTGGTGCCGAACGAGTTCGAGTTCTGGCAGGGTCGCCAGAACCGTCTACACGATCGCTTCCGCTACAGGCTCCGGCCCGAGGGCGGCTGGGCGATCGAACGCCTGGCTCCCTGATCCTCTCGCCGTGTTGGGCCCCACGACAGGGGCGGCGGGCTTGCGCAGGCTCTCGATCCCCATCCAGATCACACTCAGACCGATCATCAGAAACGAGAGCGCTCCTACCCCCGCCAGGATCCGCAGACCCAGCGGCATGCCTGGCGAGGGCGGCAGATCGTCGTCGTCAGGGAGGCCCGGGCTGCCGGGTCGGGCCGGTGGGCGAGGAAGGTGCTGGGGACGCGCCGGTCGATGCGGCTGGCTCACGGACGGCCTGATTGGCTGGAAAGCCCATTGTGGAGCGCGATTCGCACCGGCTTTCGTCCAGGCTGGGCAGCGATTGTGCCCCAGTGGCTCCGTGTTCTTCCAGATCCGCCACGAACTCCACTACGCCTATGCCAGGCCCGTGTTCCTGGAACCGATGACCCTGCGGCTCACCCCGCGCCAGGACTGCACCCAGACCGTGCTCAGCCACCGCCTGCAGGTGCGTGATCCAGCCGACGGCGCAGCGGCGGTGCTCGAACCCGGCGGCGGCGACGGGCTGGTGCTCTGGTTCCACAAGGAACGCCAGACCCTGCATCTCCAGGTGGAGATGCAGGTGGAAACCCACCGCGACAATCCGTTCGACTGGATCGTGACCGAGCCGGCAGCCCGGCATCTGCCGCTCACCTACACACCGGCTCTGCGCGCAGCCCTGGCGCCCTGCCTGGGTGGGCCGCAGCATCCGCAGGTCAGCGCCTGGGCTGCCGAGCTGGCCGAATCCGTGCAGGGATCCACCACCGACTTTCTGATGGCCCTGGCCGATCAGATTCACCACGGCTTCCACCATGTGGGCCGGCCCGATGGGGCAGCGCTGCAACCGGAGCAGACCCTGCAGGAGCGCACCGGGGCCTGCCGCGACACGGCGGTGCTCTACGTGGCCGCCTGCCGCAGCCTCGGCCTGGCGGCCCGCTTCGTGAGCGGCTACTCGATGCACCATCCACCCGAGGTGAGCGAGCACGAGCTGCACGCCTGGGCGGAGGTGTATGTGCCCGGCGGTGGCTGGCGCGCCTACGACCCCAGCCTCGGGCTGGCCGTGGCCGATGGCCACGTGGTGCTGGCCGCCGCCGCGGATCCGGAGCTGGCGGCGGCGGTGTCCGGCACCTACCGGGGCACCGGCGTGACCTCCACGATGGAGTATCGGGTCGACCTGCGCGCCGCCGAGACCCGGAAAGCCCTCGGCTCAGACAAGGAACGCCCATGAAAAAACCGCCCCGTTACCAGGGCGGTCAGCTGTGATTGGAAGCAGGTATTGCCGTTCTGCAGGCCCGGAGATCGGGCAAGCAGGTCAGCAACAGATCAATCAGCAATCAGGCCGGTCAGAGATGATCGGCTCGGCTGTGATCACCAGCGGTTGCCGCCGCCACCACCACCGCCGTAGCCACCACCACCGCCGCTGGGACGGGGCTCGGCCTTGTTGACACGGATGGCACGACCCATCCACTCCACGTTCTGGAGATCATCGATGGCCTTGGCTTCATCAGCCTCGTTGGCCATCTCGACGAAGGCGAAACCGCGCTTGCGGCCGGTTTCACGATCGAGAGGAACGCTGCACTTGCGCACCTGTCCGTATTCGGCGAACAGCTGCTGGAGATCTTCCACTTCGGCATCGAAGGAAAGATTCCCGACGTAAATAGACATGAACTCGTTGAACTATGAACCGATCCGAAAACAGCCCCCAAGAAAGTTATGAGCTCGCTTAAGAGAAATCTTGAGATCGGCTTTTACCTTACAGCACCAGGGACAGCCCCCGGACCGTCCTGCGCGAAGACGGTGCAGCTGGCCAGCTCGCAGTACTGCGCCTCGGCCATCGAATCCAGAGAAAAACTGGTCCAGGTGGCGCAGGCTTCTGGAACCGCCGCCACCACGGGCCAATCAATCCGGCGACGGCCGTAGGTGAGGCCCACGCAGGTAAGGGAGCGGTCGTCCGCCATCAACGACCAGAGCACGTGCAGGTCGGGGCGTTGGTAGGGGATCGGCTGGGTCTGCAAAGGCTGCTCGGCCATCACACCCGGCAGGAGCTCGAGCCGGCGCTGGTTCTCCCAGCTGAGGTAAGCGCCATCCTCGGTGGGATAAAACCAGCAGGTTTCGTTTTCGGCATCGCGCAACGGGAAAGCATCGAGACGCTCGACGCCGCTGATCGACATGCGGCTGGCGGGATGGCCATCGCCAGGCACTGGCACGCTGGTGCTGACTTGGCGATCGCTGACTTCGTTGTCGCTGAATGCGCTGCCGCTGATCGCGTAAACGCCGATCCAGAGGCTGCGGGGGTCGAAATGGGGCACCACGGCATCGCAGAGCCTGGAGCGGCGGCCGTCGACCGGCTCGATCGGATCGGAACCAGTCGCATCGGCCTTGCCGGAGTCAATCAGAGCCTGCAGGGACCCGGGCCAGTCATCCGGCAGGCGGAAGAGACGCAGGGCCACGCCACTGCCTACGCCGCGGCGCTGGGCCTCCACCAGAGAGGGCCAGTCAGCGCCATCACCGGGCAGCAGAGCCTCGGGGGCCACAACAAAGACGAGCAGATGAGCCATGGCCCTCGCCGAGGCGACAGAAACTCCGGAGATAGCAAAGCCCGGCTGGCGCCTGCCAACCGGGCCGGAGATCACGGCCGTGAAGACCGCTGATCCAGAACTCAGCCGAGGCCGATCTGGCTCAGGATGCCCTGGCCGGTGAGCAGCTCGGTGGCAAGGCCGATCACGAAGCCCAGCATGGCCAGGCGGCCGTTCCAGGTCTCAGCGAAGGCAACGAAACCGAAGCGGGAATCAGAGGTGGTCATCGGGTTGTAACGATGTGTTGCCACCACTGTAACAGGGTGTGAAGAGTTATGGGCGCTTCTCGGCGCAGGGAAGCGGGTGATAGCCGTTGCCGTTCTCCTGCCAGCCCAGATAGGCCGTGCCCGGCAGGGCCTCCTGCAGCGGTTCCGCCGGAGGCGTGCTCGGATTGCGGGGATACGCGCTGCCGTCGTGGGTGAGCAGGGCGTAAAAGCCATGGCCGGCATCGATCCGCACCCGGCTGATCAACTCCTTCCAGCCGCCCCGGAGCCGACTGGTCACGATCAGGGGGTCCTTGAACAGAGACATGCGGCTGATCGGCTCCAGTGTGCCGTGCTGGTTCTGGAAGATCAGCAGGGAGCAACCACCGGTGCCGCAGACCGTCGGGCCGATCACCGTGGCCACCACCTCCTCGCTGCCGTCGCCGTTGAGGTCGACCCGGTTGTAGGCGTAGCGCAGGTTGCCGGCGTTGAGACAGGCCTGCTGGCGGATGTGGCGGCGCGCCTGCTTCCACTCCTGGGTGCCGTGATCGGGACCATGGCCATCGGCATCCACCGCCGAGGCGGGAAACAGGGCATGCAGCAGGGCCTTCTCCACCGCCGCATCCGGCGTGGCCAGGGGAGGTACGGCGCGCAGCACCTGGGGCTCGGCGGGAGTCCTTGCCCGAGGTGCATCGCCAGACGCGGCGCCCATGCCTTCCGCCGCTGTTGCCGCGAGGGGTTGCAGCATCAGACTGGAGGCCACGACACCCAGCAGAATCGGCAGACCGGAAGCGCAGGATCGACGGCGCCCCGATTGATCGGTCCCGGGAGCCGAAGAGAAGCGGATACGGATCACAGGGAGTGAGCTCACGGATACACAGAGCACAGGACCAGATGTGTTCAACCAGCCAGGGATCAGCCTGCCTGAGTTCAGCCTGCCTGTCCCGGCGCATCGGGTGACGACAGCACGGTGAGGGGCACCACCAGCTCCATCAGTTCCAGGGGAGCCTTCGGATCGGGCGGCACCATCACCAGCATGGTGTGGGCATTGGGGCGGGTGTCCGGCTGTTCTTCCAGGATCTCCACCGCCAGCAGGGTCTGGCGAAACAGGCGGCCCTTCGCCTCCAGTAACTGCACAAAGATGTCAGGGGTCCAGCGAGCGCCGGGGCCGCGGCAGGGATAGGCCTCCAGCAGATCAAGAATCTCCAGTTCCTCCAGCATCGGCGTGGTCTGCTCGTCCCAGACCAGCAGGGCCGCGCTATCGAGGGCATTGGTCTGCAACAGGTCAGATTCGGCCGTCAGCAGGGCTTCGAGCGACACCTCGGTGTCATCCCGTTCAATCGTCTGAAGCAGAGCTTCCAGCACCACCTGGGTGGAGTCATCGATCTGATCGCCATGGCAGGCGAGCAGATTGGTGATCGCCTGCTCGATCTCCTCGGCCGGCAACACCATCAGCAGGGCCTTGCTGATCGCTTCGAGCACGTCGACCGCCTCGATGCCGACGGCTGAATCGGGATCGTCGGTGCCATCGCCTTCTGAGTCGTCGTCAGTGTCGACGCCGCCAAAGGCGAGCTCGGGATCGGCCAGAAAGCGATCGATCGCGGTGAGCACCAGGGCCTGCTCCGGGGATAGGGCGCTCATCGGTGGGGGCTGCGCAGTCACCGCAGCATGGCCAGGCCGGTCGCCGCCTGCCCGGCCTCACTCCACCTTCACCACATCGACCGGCCCTGCACCGAGGCGGTTGAGTTCCTCTGCGGCACGGATCGCCGCCTCATGGGTATGGAAGCGGTGGGCTTCGCCGGCCGTGGCGACATCGCTGAGGTGTTGATCCTCTCCCTGCACCGCCAGGAACATGCCGCGGCCGAGGTGCTTGATCACGTAGTGCTCAGCCTGGGTGCAGTCCATCGGATGGGCTGGATCGATCTCAGGCGCCCAGAAGTGCATTGCAGGGGCTGGTGGGTGCGACCCAGGGTAGATCTGGCGAAGCGGTGATGGGTAAATCTGTGCTGGACAAGTTTCTAACTGACAAGATCTGCACGATCGGAAGCCGTCCAGACTCCCTCGATGGCCATCGTCAACGTCAGCGGGCTCAGCAAGACCTTCCGGGTGGCCGACAAGCAGCCCGGTCTTGGCGGCACCCTGCGCCACTTCCTCCAGCGACGCCATCGCCTCGTGACGGCTGTGCAGGACATCAACATCGCGATCGAACCCGGTGAAATGGTGGGGTTCCTCGGGCCGAATGGTGCCGGCAAGACCACCACCTTGAAGATGCTGACGGGCCTGATTCACCCCAGCGCCGGCACGGTGCGGGTGGCCGGCCATGAACCCTTCCGTAGGCAGGCGGACTTCCTGCGTCAGATCACGCTGGTGATGGGTCAGAAGCAGCAGCTGATCTGGGATCTGCCGCCACTCGATTCGTTGCGGGTCCATGCCGCCGTCTACGGCATCGGCGCGGCCGAGAGCAAGCGCCGGATCGCCGAGCTGGCCGACATGCTGGAACTGGATGAGGAACTGACCCGGCCGGTTCGCAAACTCTCCCTGGGGCAGCGCATGAAGGCCGAACTGATGGCGGCGTTGCTGCATCAGCCGGCGGTGCTGTTTCTCGATGAACCCACCCTGGGACTGGACGTGAACGCCCAGGTGCGGGTGCGTTCCTTTCTGGCCGACTACAACCGCCGCACCGGTGCCACGGTGCTGCTCACCAGCCACTACATGGGCGATATCACGGCCCTGTGTGAGCGGGTGCTGCTGATTCACCAGGGGCGACTCTTTTACGACGGCAGCCTTGAAGGGCTCACCGACCAGTTGGCGCCCTGCCGCCAGGTGCGACTGGAGTTGCGCCATGTCTTGCCGGCCCGCATGTTCGAGAGCTACGGAACCCTGGAAAGCCAGAACGGCAACGAGGTGCGGCTGCTGATCGAACGGGATCGACTGACGCAGCAGGTGGGTCGTCTTCTGGCCGATTTCGATGTCTGTGACCTGGAAGTGAACGATCCACCGGTGGAGGAGATCATCGGCCAACTGTTCCGCCAGAGGGACGACCGATGAGCAAGAAGCTGCAGCGGGGATTGCGCCTTGTGCGGGTGCTGCTGAGCAGCCAATACGCGTACATGCTGGAGTACCGCGCCGAGATTGCGCTATGGGCGCTCTCGGGCGTGCTGCCTTTCATCATGCTCGGCCTCTGGAGTGGGGCCAGCGGTAACAACGGCAACGCCCCCACCGCTGAACTCCCATCGCTGGGATTGGATCCCATCGCCCTGGCCCGGTATTTTCTGGCTGTGTTCATCGTGCGCCAGTTCACGCTGGTGTGGGTGATCTACACCTTTGAGGAAGACCATCTCCAGGGCCGGCTTTCGGGCTATCTGCTGCAACCACTGGCGCCGGTCTGGCGGTATGTGAGCGCCCACATCGCCGAACAGGCCACACGTCTGCCCTTCGTGATCGCCCTGGCAGCCCTGTTCTTCCTGCTCTATCCCGCCGCCTTCTGGCTGCCGTCTCCAGCGGCGCTTCTGCTGGCGGTCATGGCCATGCAGCTCGCCTTCGCCCTGCGCTTCCTGATCCAGTTCGCCCTCACCACGGTCTGCTTCTGGAGCGAGCGGGCCAGCGCCCTGGAGCGGCTGCTGTTCATTCCCTATCTCTATCTCTCAGGCCTGATCGCTCCGTTGCAGGTGTATCCCGAACCGGTGCGCCGCCTGGCGCTGTGGACTCCGTTTCCATACATGATTGCGATACCGGCCCAGCTGCTGGCCGGCGAGAAGGTGGATGTCGTCGCCAGCTTTGCCGTGGTGAGCCTCTGGATCGCGATCCTGCTGCCAATCACATGGGTGCTCTGGAAACGGGGATTGCGGCAGTACGGAGCGATGGGGGCATGACGCTCGGCAGCAAGATGAACGGCGGCACCGTGGGGCGCTACTGGCGCACCCTGCGCAGCTTCTGGGGAGCGGCCCTGGCGGCCGAGCTGGAATACCAGATCAACCTGCTGATTGAACTGCTGGCCACAGGTGGCAATCTGGCTGGCAGCCTGTTCGTGTTGTCGCTGTTCTTCCGCTCCGGCCATGGGCTGGGGGGCTGGAGCTGGGAGGCAGCGCTGGTGGTGCTGGGGATGTACACCGTGCTGGATGGCATCGCCAGCACCCTGCTGCAACCCAACCTCAGCACGATCGTGGGTCATGTCCAGAACGGCAGCCTGGATTATGTGTTGCTCAAGCCGATCGACAGCCAGTTCTGGCTGTCGTTGCGCACGGTTTCCCCCTGGGGTCTCCCTGGGATCGTGCTGGGTGTTGTGCTCATGGTTGTGGGAGCCGTCCGTACGGGAGCAACGCCGAGCCTGCAGGATCTCCTGCTGACGGGGCTGATGCTGATCTGCGGCAGCCTGATCCTGTACAGCCTCTGGTTCATCCTGGCGGCCACCAGCATCTGGTTCGTGAAGGTGTGGAACGCCACGGAGGTGCTACGCAGCTTTCTGGCCGCAGGCCGTTATCCCATCAGCGCCTATCCGATCGGCCTGCGGCTGTTCTTCACCGTAGTTGTACCAGTGGCTTTCCTTACCACGGTGCCCGCCGAAGCCCTGCTGGGTCGCGCCAACCTCAGCTGGCTCACGGCATCAGGAGTGGTCACGATCCTGTCCCTGATGGCGAGCCGTTGGTTCTGGAAATATGCTCTGCGATTCTATACCTCAGCCTCCAGCTAAACAAGATTGACTCGCAAGAGAGTAGAGCTAATCAACGAGCTTACATCCTCTGGCTTCAGTCATCACCAGACATTCTCAATCACGTTCATTGCCTGCAGATAGGCGGGCACGTGATCCTGGCCCAGCTGGTCGTCCGAAAAGGTGTCATCGAGGGCAGCTTTACGGGCATTATCCGCAATCACGGCGGTGGCGAGAAGATCCAGTGCCTCGGGATTATCGAGACTCTGCAAAGCCTCAGCGTACTTGCGGCTATGGGTCGGCCGAACTGATTCCTGGCAGTAATTCGACATCTCCCGACTTTCGGTCATCACCGAAAAGGCGATGTCCTTGGTGCTCGGCTTGCCGTAGACCGCCATGTAGAGCAGATTCACCATCGAGGCATCGTGCACCAGGATGCCGTAGTTGCGCACGATCTGTGGCCAGCAGCTCAGGGCCTTGAGCCCTTCCAGGCCGCCACGGGGCAAGCCAGCCGCTTCACACCAATCCTGCAGTTCCTCCATCGTGTGCGGACAGCGCTGATGCGCCCGCATGCGCTCCGCCAGGATCTGGCCCACCTGGAAGTTCCGGGTCGGACTGCCCGAGACCGGCTGCATCATGCTGCCGCGCACGTCGGCCACCATGGCGGTGAGCTGGGCGAAGGTGTGATCCCGCACTTTTTCCATGTCACCACCGCGGTTGAGGGCCGCCTCAATGCGCTGCACGCCATAGCCCAGTTCGGTGAGGGCGATCGGCTGGCGGCCATAGAGCCGCTGACGATCCCGGCGCGCCATGGATACCGTGGCAGCCTGATCGATGCACTGATCGAGCAGCAGGGTGAGCAGGGTTGGGAGAATGCCAGTATTTTCACGGTGATAGGCGTGCCCGAAGCCGGCAAAGATGGAGGAGATATTCTTGGCCGCCTTGATATATTGCGCTTCAATATTGTGAATCCCAGGAGATACTTGAATATTAGGCGAGATCTTGTCCAACATCCGTGCCCCCAGCAGGGCCGTCAGTGCATTGGGGTGGCAGAAATTGGCGGTGAAGCTGTCGACCGGATTGCGGAGAGCACCGTGGCGATGAAAGCCGGAAAAGAAGGCCAGATTCGGATATCTCTCGCATAACACATAGGATTCGTTGCGAATGTGATCGTGACTGAAAGAGCCGGCCAGACAGGCCAGCACCACCTGTTCACGTTTCAGCTCGGTTCGCAGGGCACAGGCATCCTGAAGGTCCTGGTCGATGTGATTGCTGTTGGCGCTCAGCACCACCAGGTCGCAGTGCTGGATCAGATCAGCCAGGCCGTTGGTGGCCGCAGCTCCCTGCTGCGGATGGTGCGCCATGCGCTTCACGGTTTCGAGATGCTCCGGATCCATGCCGGCAATGGCGTCGTCCGAGAAGGCACCCATCAGATCGCGGCCCGGCCTGGGGGCCAGCATCAGGCTGCTGCCATCGGTATGCATGGCGCAGTTGTAGGCGATCGAACCTGGATAAAGACCGATGCTGTAGAGACCGACCTTGCCTGCATCAATGGCCTGGATTCTGCGCTTGATCGCGTCTTTATCCAGCGAGTCATCGAAGAAGGCGTTTTGCATACTGGCTTTTGAAGGCGCGCGCGGTCTTGATTGATCGCAATTGTAAAGGAGCCCTGCCATGCCTGGCTCCGGAAGGACCAACACACTTCGTCATCCCTGGGCAATCTCGCCAGTTCCGGTGACTGAACCAGCCACAATCACCAGCCATTTGTCCTAGTCCACCCTCGCAACACCGTCGCCTTCAAACTGATTTCATTCCTGCTGAACCAACCCAGACCCACACCATTCCTCGCCGTGATCAGACCACTTGCCTGGATCAGAGCACCGCCCCCCGCACCGACCTCCTGCCGTTGGTGGCGCGGGGTTGCCAGGATGCGATCTCTCTGCGTTGCCTTCTGCCGTGCCCCCAGCTGTGGACTGGCATCGACACTGGTATCCGGTGGCCCCTCTGGCGGATCTCGACCGCCGCCGCCCCCAGCCCTTCACCCTGCTGGAGCAGGATCTTGTGCTCTGGTGGGAGGAGGCAGCCCAGCAGTGGCGGGCCTTCGCGGACGTGTGCCCCCACCGGCTGGTGCCCCTCAGCGACGGGCGGATCAATGCCAGGGGCGAGTTGGAGTGCCCGTATCACGGCTGGAGCTTCGAGGGCAGTGGCCGCTGCACCCTCATCCCCCAGGCCGAATCCGACGCCGCCCTCGCCTCGCGGCGATCGACCTGCCGCACCTACGCCACGGCCGAAGCCCAGGGCCTGCTGTTCGTGTTCGCCGGCGATCCGAACGAGGCCGCCGCGGTGCCCTTGCCGCTGGTGCCGGCCCTGGAGGAACCCGGTGAGCCCTGGCTGGTGCAGGACACCTTCCGGGACCTGCCGATGGATGCCCTCACCCTGCTGGAGAACGTGCTCGATGTGAGCCACGTGCCCTTCACCCACCACAAGACCGTGGGCAACCGCGCCACCGCAGCACCGGTGCGGGCCGAACTCACCAGCTTCAGCGAGGAGGGATTCACGGGGCTGTGGCCGGAGGGTCCGCGCAAGGGAAGCCTCGGCAGCCAGCACACCACCTTTGCAGCACCGGCCCTGATGTGGCACGAGCTCGACGCCAAGGCGTTCGCCCGCATTCTCACCGTGGTCTATGCGGTGCCGATCCGCCGAGGCGAATGCCGGCTGCTGGCGAGGTTCCCGTTCCGCTTCCGTTCCCCCTGGCCGGCGCGCCTGCTGGGGCTGCGGCCCCGCTGGCTGCAGCACATCAGCAACCATCGGGTGCTGGAAGATGACCAGCTGTTTCTCCACTGGCAGGAGCGGGTGCTGGAGACCCGGGGGAGAAGTGGCTCGGCCAGCCGCGCCTACAACCTGGCCACCGGCGCCGATCTCTACATCAAAGCCCTGCACGACTGGGTGAGCCGCTTCAGCGCCGATCCGTTCCCCGATCAAGCCTTGCCGCCGCGACTGGAGCGTGACGCGCTGATGGAGCGCTTTCACGCCCATACCGAGCACTGCCAATCCTGTGGCGGTGCCCTGGCCGGAATCCGCCGCTGGCGGCCGTGGCTACCACTGCCGCTCTGGGGCAGCCTGGCCGCAATCGCCTGGTTTCACACCTTGCCTGCCCTGGTGGCCGGGGGCACGGTGGCCCTGGCCAGCGCACTGGCTGATCGTCAGCTGGGCCGCTGGGAGCAGGGGCTGTTGCGCGGAACGGGAGAACCGCCGCGCAATCGCCTCTGAGATTCAGACGCTGGCCGTGGCCAGTTCCGGCATGGTGACCACACCCTGCTTGCGGATCACCACCTGCTTGTCGTCGTTCACATCGACCACGGCGGTATCGCCTTCGCCGATACGGCCGGAGAGGAATTCTTCGGCCAGGGAATCCTCGAGCAGGCGCATCACAGCACGGCGCAGGGGCCGGGCACCGTAACTGGGGTTGTAACCCTCTTCCACCAGGCGCTCCTTGAAGGCCTCGGTGACCGAAAGTTCGATCCCTTTCTCGCGCATGCGGCCGAACACCTCCTTGAGCAGGATCTCGGCGATCTCCTTCACCTCATCGCGGCTGAGCTGACGGAAGACGATGATCTCGTCGAGACGGTTGAGGAACTCAGGCCGGAAGTACTGCTTGAGCTCTTCGTTGACCAGCATGCGGATGCGGTTGTACTGGGTTTCCTCCACATCGCCGCCACCGAACTCGAAGCCGAGGCCGCCGCCGCCCTTCTCGATCACCTTCGAACCGATGTTCGAGGTCATGATGATCAGGGTGTTCTTGAAATCGACCGTGCGGCCCTTGGAATCGGTCAGACGACCGTCTTCCAGCAGCTGCAGCAGCAGATTGAACACATCCGGGTGGGCCTTCTCGATCTCGTCGAACAGCACCACGGTGTAGGGCCGCCGGCGCACGGCTTCGGTGAGCTGCCCGCCTTCGTTGAAGCCCACGTAGCCCGGAGGCGAGCCGATCAGCTTGCTGACCGTGTGGCGCTCCATGAACTCCGACATGTCGAGGCGGATCATGGCGTCTTCGCTGCCGAAGAAATAAGCCGCCAATGACTTGGTGAGCTCGGTCTTGCCGACACCGGTGGGGCCGGAGAAGATGAAGCTGGCGATCGGACGGTTGGGATTCTTGAGGCCAACCCGAGCCCGGCGGATCGCCTTCGAGACGGCCTTCACCGCTTCGTCCTGACCGATCAGGCGCTGATGGAGGGTCTCTTCCATGTTGAGCAGCTTCACCGATTCGCTCTCGGTGAGCTTCTGCACCGGCACACCGGTCCAGGAGGCCACGATCTGGGCGATATCTTCCTCAGTGACCAGGGGATGGCGTTCCCCGTCAGTGCCGGCCACTTCGGATCTGCCGGCTTCGCTGGAGGCGACCGCAACGGCGACACCACCGGCTTCAGCGGCCTCTGCGGCACCAGCCTCAGCGGCGGGTTCCTCGTCCTTGCGGGCCTGCAGAATCGTGCGGATCTGCTCGCGCAGCTCCACTTCCTTATCGCGCAGTTCACCGGCCTTGGTGTAATCCTGCTCGCGCACCGCGTCTTCCTTGTCTTTCTGCACAGCCCGGAGCTGCTTATCCACCTCCTTGGCGGCGGGGGGCAGCTTAGAGTTGAGCAGGCGCACGCGGCTGCCGGCTTCATCGATCAGGTCGATCGCCTTATCGGGCAGGAAGCGATCGGAGATGTAGCGATCGCCGAGGGTGGCGGCGGCCACGAGGGCCTCATCGGAGATCTTGAGGCGGTGATGCTGCTCATAGCGCTCCCGCAGGCCGCGCAGGATCTCGATCGTGTCGACCACGGAGGGCTCGCCCACCATGACCGGCTGGAAGCGGCGCTCCAGGGCCGCATCCCGCTCGATGTGCTTGCGGTATTCATCCAGGGTGGTGGCACCGATGCACTGCAGCTCACCGCGAGCCAGGGCCGGCTTGAGAATGTTGGCGGCATCGATGGCGCCCTCGGCCGCACCGGCACCGATCAGGGTGTGGACTTCGTCGATCACCAGGATCACGTTGCCGGCACCCCGGATCTCCTCCATGATCTTCTTGAGGCGCTCCTCGAATTCGCCCCGGTACTTGGTGCCGGCCACCAACAGGCCGATATCGAGGGTGAGAACGCGCTTGTCTTCCAGGATGTCCGGCACATCGCCGGTGACGATGCGCTGGGCCAGACCTTCGGCAATGGCGGTTTTACCGACACCGGGCTCGCCGATCAGCACCGGGTTGTTCTTGGTGCGACGGCCGAGGATCTGGATCACCCGCTCGATCTCGTGCTGGCGACCCACCACCGGATCGAGCTTGCCTTCAGCGGCCTGCTGGGTGAGGTTGGAACCGAATTCATCGAGGGTGGGGGTCTTGGTGGAGCCCTTGCCACCACTGCCGGCCGCCACTTCGGCGGTTTCGCCGAGCATGCGGATCACCTGGGTGCGCACCTTGGCCAGGTCGACGCCGAGGTTCTCCAGCACCCGCGCGGCGACACCTTCGCCTTCGCGGATCAGTCCGAGCAACAGATGCTCGGTGCCGATGTAGTTGTGACCCAGCTGGCGGGCTTCCTCCAGGGAGAGCTCCAGCACCCGCTTGGCCCGGGGGGTGAAGGGGATCTCCACCGCCACGAAGCCGGAGCCGCGGCCGATGATCTTCTCCACTTCCACCCGGGCATCCTTGAGGTTGACCCCCATGGACTTGAGCACCTTGGCGGCCACACCGGTGCCCTCACCGATCAGGCCCAGCAGGATCTGTTCGGTGCCCACGAAGTTGTGACCCAGGCGTCTGGCCTCTTCCTGGGCCAGCATGATCACCTTGATGGCCTTCTCGGTAAACCGCTCGAACATGGGGCGGGGCCTGCTGCACGTCTTACTAACCTATCAGGGGTGAGCGGAGAGTGCGGTGTTGCTGTGCCAGCGCGGCAGATCGCTGTTGCCTCAAGGCTTCAGGCCTGTTCAAGACATAAGACAACCAGCACGATCTGACGGGCTTCGCAACAAGAAACGCCGGTAAACCGAACCGCTGGATCGGTGATCGGTTCGGGCGCCACCAGGGGTGGTCGATGCGCAGGCGAAGGGCGTGCTGCCCGCGGGCCGCGAGGACGCGTTCAGGTCCGAAGGTCGAGCCATTGGATCAGGGCGTCCTCGCCGCTGCGGTAATAACCACGACGGATGCCGGCATCGCGGAAGCCGAAGCGGGCGTAGAGGCCCCGCGCAGCGCCGTTGCCCGTCGCCACCTCAAGGGTGGCCCGGCTCGCGGCTCGTCCCCGGGCCTCCGCCAGCAGCGCGGCCAGCACCTGCTGCCCCAGGCCGAGGCGGCGCCACTGAGGAGCCACCGCCACCACCGTGATGTGCAGCTCATCGAGGATCAGCCAGCCGCAGGCCATCGCCACCAGCGCCTCCCCCTGCCAGAGCCCCACACCCGGCCGGGAGGCTTCCTGCAACTCGGTGCGCCACTGGCTCTCCGTCCAGAGGCCCCCCAGGGCCTGCTGATCGAGCTTCAGGCAGGCGGCCAGATCGGCGAGGCTGAGCGGAGCCGGACCCGTCACCATCCCGACGGCTTCCGTACATTCACTGCACATCGTTTCCTCGCCGCCCGGGACCCGCGCCATGGTGTTGACAGCTTCCCAGCAGAGCGCCGGCCCGGAGGCGGCCGCGGCGGGCTCGGCGGCCGCAACGCCCCAGCCCTATGAGGCCGGACGCGATCTGACCAGCCCCAACCGCAACCTCACGCCCCTCACCACCGAACGGGACGGCGAAGGGCGGCTGCAGGTGGGAGGCTGCGGCCTGAGCGACCTGGCCCGCACCTACGGCACACCGCTGTATGTGCTGGATGAGGCGACACTGCGGGCCACCTGCCGCGCCTACCGCGACGCCCTGGCGGTGCATTACCCCGGTTCGGCTCTGGCGCTCTATGCCTCCAAGGCGAACAGCTCCCTGGCGATCACGGCCCTGGTGGCGACCGAGGGGCTGGGGCTGGATGCCGTGTCTGCCGGCGAACTGCTCACGGCGCTGCAGGGCGGCATGCCCAGCGACCGGATCGTGCTGCACGGCAACAACAAATCGGCAGAGGAGCTGGAACTGGCCGTGAGCCGCGGCATCACCGTGGTGGTGGACAACTGGCTCGACCTGGAGCTGCTGGCCGAGCTGGCACCGGCCCAGGGGCAACCGGTGCGGCTGATGCTGCGCTTCACCCCGGGCATCGAGTGCCACACCCACGAGTACATCCGCACCGGCCACCTCGACAGCAAGTTCGGCTTCGATCCCGACCAGCTTGAAACGGTGCTGCGCCATCTCAAAGGTTGTCCCTGGGCCGAGCTCACCGGCCTGCATGCCCACATCGGCTCCCAGATCTTCGAACTGCAACCCCACCGGGACCTGGCGGGCGTGATGGCCGATGCCCTGGCCCTGGCCCGCTCCCTGGGCCACCCGGTGCAGGACCTGAACGTGGGCGGCGGCCTCGGCATCCGCTATGTGGCCTCGGATGATCCGCCGAGCATCGAGGAGTGGGTGCGCGGCGTGGCGGTGGCGGTGGCCGAGGCCTGCCGCGAACGGAACCTGGAGCTGCCGCGGCTGCTGTGCGAACCGGGCCGCTCCCTGGTGGCCACCGCCGGCGTGACTCTCTACACGGTGGGCAGCCGCAAGGACATCCCCGGCATCCGCACCTATCTCTCGGTGGATGGCGGCATGAGCGACAACCCGCGGCCGATCACCTATCAATCGCAGTACACCGCCGTGCTGGCCGATCGCCCCCATGCAGGTCTGCCCGGCGGGGAGTCTCCTGAAGATCAGCCGCTCGAAACGGTCACCGTGGCGGGCAAGCACTGCGAATCGGGCGATGTGCTGCTCAAGGACATCGCCCTGCCGCCGGCCGGCCGGGGCGACGTGCTGGCGGTGTTCTCCACCGGCGCCTACAACGCCTCGATGGGTTCCAACTACAACCGCATTCCCCGACCGGCGGCGGTGCTGGTCCACGAGGGGATGGCGGAGCTGGTGCAACGGCGCGAACAGCCGGAAGACCTTCTGCGCTACGACGTGCTGCCAGCCAGGCTCCTGCCGGTACCCTGAGTCTCAGGAATCGCCCCTGCATGTGGCCTGGCTGAGGCTCGTCGATCCCCGCCTGCTGCTCGACCTGCTGTTCGCCACCGGTCTGGGAGTTGTGGTGCTCGGCCGGGTCACCGAATCCCGCACGCTGTGGCTGCTGCGGGGCTACCTGTTTCTGGTGGCGCTGGCCTGGGTGGTGCAGCGCTACGCCAACCTGCCGCTCACCACCAAGCTGGTGGATGCCCTGGTGCTGGCCTGCAGCCTGGCCCTGGCGATCCTGTGGCAAGGGGAGCTGCGCCGCCTGATGGAACTGCTCGGCACCGGACGGCTGGACGTGCTGTTCGGCAACAGCGGCCGCGATGGCTTGGCCTCCGGCTCGGTGGCGGTGCTGAGCGAGGCGGCCGGGCGCCTCTCCCAGAGCCGCAGGGGGGCGCTGGTGCTGGTGGATCTGGGCAGCGACCTGCGCCCCGAGGATTTTCTCAATCCCGGCATCCCGCTGGATGCGCAGCTGTCGGTGGATCTGCTGCTCAACCTGTTCGCGGCCGATACGCCTCTGCACGACGGTGCCGTGCTGGTGCGGGCCAACCGGATCATGGCGGCGGGGGTGATCCTGCCGCTCTCGCGCCAGGGCAGCAACCGCTACGGCACCCGTCACCTGGCAGCCCTGGGCATCACCGAGCGCTTCGATCGCTGCCTCTGCATCGTGGTGTCCGAGGAAACAGGCACCTTGTCGCTGGCCTGCCAGGGGCGGCTGGAGCGGCCGATCACCAGCAGCCGCCTGCACGACCTGCTCAGCGATGCCCTGGCTTCATCGACGGGACGTAGCGTGGCGAAGGACACGCCGGATTCCCGCGGATGAGTCGCGCCCTGGCGACCACCACCCCCCACTCCCACGTGTCGCCATTGCCGGCGGCTCTCGATCCCGCTCGCCTGCCCACCCATGTGGCGGTGATCATGGATGGCAACGGCCGCTGGGCGCGGCAGCGCGGCCTGCCGCGGGTGATGGGGCACCGGGCCGGAGTGGAATCCCTCAAGCGCACCCTGCGCCTCTGCAGCGACTGGGGCATCGGCGCATTGACGGCCTATGCCTTCTCCACCGAGAACTGGAACCGGCCGGGGGAGGAGGTGAGCTTCCTGATGGCCCTGTTCGAGAAGGTGCTGGTGCGGGAACTGGAGGGGCTGGAGCGGGAGCAGGTGCGGATTCGCTTCCTGGGCGACCTGGAGCCCCTGCCGGAGGGGCTGCGGCAACGGATCGCCGAAGCCACCGAGCGCACGGCGGGCAACAGCGGCATTCATTTCAACGTCTGCACCAACTACGGCGGCCGCAACGAGCTGGTGCGGGCGGCGCGCCAGCTGGCCCAGCGGGTGGCGGAGGGCACGCTCGATCCCGAGGCGATCGATGAAGCCCGCTTCGCCGCTGAGCTGCACACCGCCGGCGAACCGGATCCGGATCTGCTGATCCGCACCAGCGGCGAGCAGCGGCTGAGCAACTTCCTGCTCTGGCAGCTGGCCTACGCCGAGCTCCACATCACCGATGTGCTCTGGCCCGATTTCGATCAGGAGGCGCTGCTGCGCGCTCTGCTGGACTACCAGGGCCGGCAGCGCCGTTTCGGCGGCGTGGCCCCCGCGGCCTGAAGCCCAGAGGCCACAAGCCCAACAGCCTGTACGCCGATCCCAACGCCCCGCCTGAAGCCCCTGTGATCACCCGCCACGACTGGAGCCACGCCGAGATCCAGACGCTGCTGAATCTGCCGTTGATGGATCTGCTCTGGCAGGCCCAGCAGGTGCACCGGGCCGCCAATCCGGGCTACACGGTGCAGCTGGCCTCGCTGTTGAGCGTCAAGACCGGCGGCTGCGAGGAAGACTGCGCCTATTGCCCCCAGTCGATGCACCACAGCGCCGATGTGGCCGGCCGGCCGGAGCTGGCGGTGGCACCGGTGCTGGAGCGGGCCCGGGCGGCGAAGGCGGCCGGCGCGAACCGCTTCTGCATGGGCTGGGCCTGGCGCGAGATCCGCGACGGAGCGCCGTTCGAGGCGATGCTGGCGATGGTGCAAGGGGTGAGGGAGCTGGGACTGGAGGCCTGCGTGACCGCCGGCATGCTCACCGATCAGCAGGCCGCTCGCCTGGCGGAAGCGGGCCTCACCGCCTACAACCACAACCTCGACACCAGCCCGGAGCACTACGGCCGGATCATCACCACCCGCACCTATCAGGAGCGGCTGGAAACCCTGCAGCGGGTGCGCCGGGCCGGCGTGACCCTCTGCTGCGGCGGCATCATCGGCATGGGCGAAACGCCGGCAGATCGCGCCGGCCTGCTGCAGGTGCTGGCCAGCCTCGAACCCCATCCTGAGAGCGTGCCGATCAATGCCCTGGTGGCGGTGGAGGGCACGCCGCTGCAGGAGCAGCCGGCGGTGGATCCGCTGGAACTGGTGCGGATGGTGGCGGTGGCACGGATCCTGATGCCCCACAGCCGGGTGCGGCTGAGTGCCGGCCGCGACCAGATGAACCGCGAAGCCCAGATCCTCTGCCTGCTGGCGGGCGCCGATTCGATCTTCTACGGCGACACCCTGCTCACCACCGGCAACCCGGATGTGGCCGCAGACCAGGCCCTGCTGGCGGCAGCGGGGGTGCGGGTGGAAACCGCAGGGGCGCCGCCTGCCGCTGGCAAGGCCTGTGCCGCATCACCGGCCCCGGCTGTCGCCCATGCCTGACGCGCCAGCCCCAGCCGAAACCTCTGCCGCCGCCGAGGTGCTGGTGGCGGCGTTCTATCGCTTCGCAGTCCTGGCTGCGGACGACCTGCCTGATCTGCAGCAACGCTGGCGGGCCGTGGGGGAGGCCGGCGGCGTGAAAGGGAGCCTGCTGCTGGCCACGGAAGGGGTGAACGGCACGGTGAGCGGCCCCAGCTCAGGCGTGGAGGCCTTGCTGACGGCCCTGCAGAGCGATCCACGGCTGGCCGAGCTCACGGTGAAGCGCAGCACGGCGCCGCGACAGGCCTTCCGGCGCTGGAAGGTGCGGATCAAGCGGGAGATCGTGAGCCTGGGTTGCCCCACGGTGCAGCTGGACGCCACACCCGTGGGCACCTATGTGGATCCGCAGGAATGGAACGCCCTGATCCGCGATCCCGACACCCTGGTGATCGATACCCGCAATGACTACGAGGTGGCGATCGGCAGCTTCGAGGGAGCGATCGATCCCGGCACCGGCAGCTTCCGGGAGTTTCCCCGGTGGGTGGAGCAGGAGCTGAGGCCCCTGGTGGCCGAGCGGCAGCCGAAGCAGCTGGCGTTGTTCTGCACCGGAGGCATCCGCTGCGAGAAGGCCACCGCCTACCTGCTCCAGCAGGGTTTCGAGGGGGTGCATCACCTGCAGGGCGGCATTCTGCGGTATCTCGAGGAGATTCCCGAGCAGGCGAGCCGCTGGCAGGGCGAATGCTTCGTGTTCGACCAGCGGGTGGCGGTGAACCACCGCCTGGAGCCCGGCGAACACAGCCTCTGCCACGCCTGCGGCCTGCCGCTCTCGCCGGCCGATCGAGCCCTGCCCAGCTACGTGGACGGGGTGAGCTGCCGCCACTGCCTGGGCCGCTACAGCGACGCCGACCGCGCCCGCTTCGCCGAGCGCCAACGGCAGATCGAGCGGGCCGCCGCGTGCGGTGCCAGC